>CALGJS010000085.1 GCA_937927835.1 uncultured Saprospiraceae bacterium
CTCCGTTTTTTGGATGAAAAAAAATAAACTTCCCAAAAAAATAAAACCAGATATAAGCTCAGCTCATACCTGGTGTAAATCATCAAAGTAAAGGTTTGCACCCCTACAACGGACTGACGATCCGTCTATATATCATATTCAACTAGCGTTCCAAAAAATAAAAGCCAGTTTGTTTTATACTTTTCTAAGCAAATAATCCGTCGCATAAATGTAAAATCTTAAGAGCTAAAATTCAAAAATCCGCACATCAATAGAATACCCGATAGCCGAGCATTATTAATTATTCATTAAAAAAATGCCATCCCATCCGCTTTCGCGGTGCCTTCTCTTGCCGCATTGTCATGCGTCACCCTCGTTCCTCGGGATCGATCAGTTAGCTTCAATCTTCTTAAAGAAAGAATCTACAAACTCTCGTTTATTAAAAACCTGTAGCTGCGTCATGCCTTCGCCAATACCAATATATTTGATAGGAATTTTAAACTGATCACTAATCCCGATGGCGACACCACCTTTGGCCGTACCATCTAATTTTGTCAAGGCTAAGCAAGTAACCTCTGTGGCAGCGGTAAACTGTTTTGCTTGTTCAATCGCATTTTGACCGGTGGTCGCATCGAGTACGAGCATCACATCATGAGGCGTGCCAGGCATTTTTTTATTCATGGAGTTTTTGATTTTGGTCAACTCCAGCATTAAGTTTTTCTTGGTGTGTAATCGTCCGGCAGTATCTACGATGACTACATCGCAGTCATTATTGATACCATATTGTACGGCTTCGTAAGCCACGGCCGCAGGATCGGTATACATTCCTTTGGAGAAAAATTCACAACCAACTCGGTTGGCCCAAATCTCTAACTGATCGACCGCCGCTGCTCTAAACGTATCACCTGCACCTAGAGCAACTTTTAGTCCCATCTGTTTAAACTGGTAAGCCAATTTACCGATGGTCGTTGTTTTACCTACACCGTTCACACCTACGACCATCATGACGTAAGGTTTGGTATCAGTAGGAGGGCAGAAGTCCTCGATCTCTTGTGTATTATTATTTTCGGCGAGTAGTTGAACGATTTCGTCTCGTAGAATTTCGTTTAGTTCGCTGGTATTGATATACTTATCGCGGGCTACTCGAGCTTCGATTCGCTCAATGATTTTTACAGTGGTATCCAATCCTACGTCAGAAGTAATCAGGACGTTCTCTAATTCGTCTAATACCTCGATATCTACCGTAGATTTTCCTGCAACGGCTTTGGAAATCTTATCGAAAAAACCAGCTTTACTTCTTTCCAGACCTTTATCTAGTTCGGCTTTCTCTGCTTTGACTATTTCTTCGTCTTTTTCTTTTTTGCCAAACATTTTTTTAAAAAAACTCATAATTCGTTCTTAGTTAGTATTGTGAAAATATTTAGGGGAGTAAAAAGTAGTAGTAAATTGATTATGATTTCGGAAGATACAATTAATAATACAAATCTGAGTAAAGAAAAGTTGAGAAATTTCGAAGGAATAGCTCAATCTATAGTTTTTCTGTTTACTAAACTTTGAAAGTTTAGTAAACAGAAAAACAGAAAACAAAAATGGTTATCTCGCTGAACGAGATAACCATTTTATTTTCACCTAAAGGAGGCAAGAGGTTATTATTTCTTCGCGAAAAATTCCTTTACCTTGTCTTTGTGGATCATTAGTTCTTTGTAAGAGTATTTTCCACTTGCTGGATCTTTTACACTTTTAACAACTTTTACGAAATCACGGCCGGAACCAGCGTTTGCCGCTCTTTGTCCGACTCTGGAGTTCTTCGATACTTTCTTTGCCATGATTTATAATATTTTAAGGATTATTGAAAAATAAAGACAACCAACCGCTTACTTAATTTCGCGGTGAAGGGTCATTTTCTTCAATATCGGGTTAAATTTTTTTAGTTCCAAACGTCCAGGCGTATTTTTTCTGTTTTTCATCGTAATATAACGTGAAGTACCAGGAAGACCTGTTGTTTTATGTTCCGTGCATTCTAGGATTACCTGAATTCGATTTCCTTTTCTAGCCATTGGTATATAGTTTTAAAAATCTATTATTATAATTTGATACCGGTATCAACACCTTTGCGCTCTAATTTCTTTAGATATGCAAAAATACCCAATTTATTGACCGTACGGATCGCCTTAGAGGAGACCTTGATCGTTACCCACTTATCCGTTTCTGGAATGTAAAAGCGTTTTTTCTGCAAATTCGGTAGAAAACGACGCTTCGTCTTACGATTTGAGTGCGATACGTTATTACCTGCTACAGGGCGCTTTCCAGTTAATTGACAAACTCTTGACATGTCTTTTATATTAAAAAAATGTACAAATTGCGATCTTACATCGCTTAGTGACCTTGACAGGAGTCGAACCTGTAACCTCTTGATTCGTAGTCAAGTGCTCTATCCAGTTGAGCTACAAAGCCATTTTTTACCTTAAAAACCCAACTATTTGGGTTAGGGGTGCAAATTTACAACAAATTCCCCATTTTGACAATAATTTTAGGTTAAATTTTA
>CALGJS010000086.1 GCA_937927835.1 uncultured Saprospiraceae bacterium
TTCAGTAGATCATTCGATTCCTCTCAAAAATTTAATTTTAAAAAAAATCTATTCGCTATCACAAAAAATTCTTACTTGTTCGTGTGCTCCGAATTTCCGTAGAAACTCAGTCTTCTCTTTCAGTGTCAATGAACTTTTTAAAGTCATATTTTTTTCTCTTACAAAAATGAATTATGTAAGTTGAAAAATAAAACCTCGTTTTTCTTTTAAAATTCGGCTCGTTTACCGAAGATTTACCGCTATTTTCAAACGGGATTGCAAATATACCACTATTTGGAGAAAAAACAAGTTCGCCAGAAAAAAAATTCCATTATTTCAATATAATTTTTATTTCCAATCATTTCGACATACTGAAAGGTAGTTTTACGCTATTATTTAGGCTAAATTTGCTGCGAATCTCCATTATTCAATTTTCAATTATAATTCAAAAAAGATGTCAGTTTTAACTCAAAAGAAGAAAAAGCATAATTTTTTCGCAGGTCCCGCGATATTACCAGCTCCAGTTCTGGAACAAGCCGCAGCTGCGGTTGTAGAATTTGAGGATATGGGCTTGTCCTTATTAGAAATTTCTCACCGTAGTAAGCAGTTTGTCGGAGTGATGGATGAAGCTTTTGCGATGACCCGCTCGTTGTTGAATATTCCTGATAATTATGAGGTATTATTTCTTACCGGTGGTGCAAGTTCTCAGTTCTTTATGACGGCAATGAACTTACTTCCTCAAGGTAAAAAAGTAGGTTACCTAAATACCGGTACTTGGTCTGACAAAGCAATCAAAGAAGCAAATATATTTGGTGAAGTGGTAGAAGTTGGCTCATCAAAAGATGAAGGGTTTAATTATATCCCTAAAAACTATGCTACTCCTGAGGATTTACATTATCTGCATCTAACTAGTAATAATACTATATACGGTACCCAGTTACAATCTTTCCCAACAGTTAGCATGCCTATCGTATGTGATATGTCTTCTGATATTTTTAGTCGCCCGTTAGATATTCAAAAATTTGGATTGATTTACGCAGGTGCACAAAAGAATTTAGGACCAGCTGGAACTACTTTGGTAATTGTGAATAAAGACTTGTTGGGTAAAGTTAACCGAGTCATTCCAACGATGTTGGATTACCGCACACATATTGCGAAGGGATCTAGTTTCAATACACCTCCAGTTTATCCTATTTATGTTTGTATGTTGACCATGCGTTGGTTAAAAGAAAATGGCGGTGTTGCAGCCATGCAAAAACGTAACGAAGCTAAAGCTGATTTACTTTATGGAGAGATTGATCGTAATGATTTGTTTAATGGATATTCACACGTGGATGATCGTTCTAGAATGAACGTTACGTTTACCATGACAAATCCTGAACAAGAAGCGGATTTTTTAGCGTTCGCTGCAGAAGCAGATTGTGTGGGACTGAAAGGGCATCGTTCTGTTGGAGGACTTCGTGCTTCTATTTATAATGCACTGGATCTTTCAAGTGTGGAGGTATTGGTTGGTGCGATGAAAGAATTCGGTAGAACAAAAGGATAAACTGGCTGGTTGGCTAGTTGGCTTTTAGCTGTTGGCTTCACTCGACCGCGATACAAGTGAAGCCAACAACTATGGCGTAAGGAAAGTTTTTATACCTATGCTGCCGATTTATCAATTTCTTAGGTTTCTAAAATATATCTATGGCTGGTAGAGTCGTCAAAACATATTTAGATATCGCTGGTAAAAAGGTGCCGGCAAAAATTTACTGGGAACGCCGTAATAATGTACGTGCTTCGATTGGTAAAAAAGCAGCTATCCTAAGAATGCCTACCAGAATCACGGCTGCTGACCAAGAGAAACAGATGCGTTGGTTTACGGAGTGGGTTTATACTCAATTTTCAAAAGATCCTGAATTACATATCCGCTTTTTTGGAAAAGGCTATCGAGATGGTGACTCCATCAAAGTAGGTGCTCGAACTTATTTATTGAAATTTAATTTTAGTGATCGTAAGACACATTCTGGAAAATTAAAAAGCGGGGTGATTACCCTGGAATTAAGCCGTGGGGACCAAGAGCCACATTTACAAAAAAGTATTAAGCATCTTTTAAGTCGATTAGTTGCTCAAGATTTTATGCCCAACATTACTCGGAAGGTAAATGAGTTGAATAGAATTCATTTTCAAAAGCCCATCAAAAGTGTTAATCTAAAATACAATCAAACTAACTGGGGAAGTTGTTCTTCACAAGGCAATGTCAACTTATCTACTCGTCTACTTTTTGCTCCGGAGGAAGTAATTGATTATGTTATTATTCATGAGCTAGCTCACTTAACGGAGTTGAATCATTCTGCTCGTTTTTGGAAGTTGGTGAGTGATGCTATGCCGGATTATAAAGAGAAGGAGAAATGGTTGAAGGAGTATGGGAAGCATTGTAATTTTTAGGGGAGGTATTATTTTTTGGTTTAAGCTTATCTAATTTATTGTAATAATATTTTTTCTCGCAGAGAGCGCAGAGGCGCAGAGATTTTCACGTGGATTTCTTTTGTTTTTTGGTCGCGCAGAGGCGCTGAGACACTCAATCGAATAGCTCTTTTATCTTTGGTTGCGCAGGACTTATTCAAACTCATTTTGGAAGACACTTGACCTTGTGGTGATTTCATTGTGGGATTTTTTCTCTTAGGGTAATTTCAAAGGTGCATTATCTGTTCCGAACTCTTACGTTTAGCAAGCTTTGCTTTACTGCTTGGCTTAACGCAAGCTTACTAAACGTAAAGACGTAAAAAGGCCATTCGATTGCTCGAATGGCCTTTTATTTTTTTAGAAGGAGTCGTTTTTACTCTTCTACTACTTCGAATGCCATTTTTGGCTGGACGTCAGTGTGCAAACGCAATGTCATTTCGTAGCTACCGATATTTTTGATTTCTTCAGGCAATAATACCTTCTTTCTTAAAATCTCTACATCAAACTGCTCTTTAAGAGCCGCTACAATCTGTACACTTGTTACGCTACCGAAGATCTTACCGCTAGTACCGGCTTTGGCACCAATCTTAAGAGTTTTACCCTCAAGTTTTTTGGCCATTTCTTCGTAAACGCCTACCATTTTCGCTTCTTTAGCTTCCTCTTGTCTTTCCAAGTCAGCTAGTCTTTTGCGATTAGTAGTATTGGCAATTAAAGCCATTTTTTGTGGGATCAAGTAGTTCCGTGCGTAGCCATTCTTAACGGTAACAATGGTATGCTTCTCTCCTACTTTATCTATATCTTTTAATAGTATAATTTCCATTATAATATTGTTTTAATTTGTTAGCAATCTAAGCGATTGAATCAATCACTTATTTTAATAAATCCGTTACATAAGGTAACATAGCTAGGTGTCGAGCACGCTTAATAGCCGAAGCAACTTTACGCTGGTATTTTAGTGAGTTTCCAGAAATTCGACGCGGAAGGATTTTACCTTGAGCGTTGATGAATTGCGTTAGAAAATCAGGATCTTTATAGTCGATATATTTGATACCGAATTTTTTGAATCGGCAGTACTTTTTACGTTGGTTACCGATTTTAGGATTGCTTAAAAATTTTATATCATCTCTTGAAGCCATCTTTATTTAATTTTTTTTAATGATTAAAATGTTGAATAGTTCCGATTTAAAAATCGTGCTCATTCAATTTTACTCCTCTTCCTCGCTTGCAACTTCTGCTACGGCAGCTTGGGTTTCGGACACTTTAGCCTGAGTTTTAACGGCTTCTTTCCTTGCAGGTGCCTGCTTTTTAGGTTTGCCCAATGTCTTGGTTACACCTTTTGGTACATCAGCATCCGCTTCTGCCTTAGGCTTCCGCTTACCAATTTTACCAGCACGCTTGTCTTCGTTATACTTAATGCCATATTTGTCAAGGCCATAAGTAAGAAAACGCATGATTCGATCGTCCCGGCGCATTGCTAGTTCGATTTTGCTGACGAACTCTCCGTTAGGAACTTGAACTTCAACACAGTAATATACCCCAGAGGTACGTTTGTTAATTGGATACGCCAACTGACGTAACCCCATCTCATCATTATGGACGATTGTAGCACCATGGGACTTCAATTGTTCAACATAATTTTGAGCTGTCGCTTTAATTTCGTCGCCCGACAGCACCGGATCTACGACAAAAGTCACTTCGTAATTTCGCATTTACAAAAGTTGTTTTATGATTAAAAAATGTGAAAAAGACCATTTTATATGTGAAAAATGATCATTTCAGGTTTAAAAAGGATTGCAAAGATACGTTTTTTTTAGTAAAAATCACCTTTGGACCTGATAGAAGTTCTTCCGAAACAAGTTCGGAACAGGTACTGTGTGTTTTCCGAAATAAGTTCGGAACAGGTCCTGTGTGAAAAATGGACCAGTAAACGATAAATTCCTATCTACTTTCGATAAGAGAAATCATAGGCAATAATCAGGATTAAAGATTGAAATCGACTACTCACTTTCCCAATATTTGGATCATTAAAAAGGTTTCCAACATTGGTTTTTGTTACATCTATGCGAGGGCTGTCCGAATTACTAAATCCAAAACCATAATCCAGTCCTAAGGAAAATTTACTATTCCAAATTTCTAAAACATTCCCGATAGAGAGATGAGCCACTGAAGGCGTAGTTGAAAGAATCTGCAAAGCCACATTTTCCTGTTGTTTGCGGCGCTGATTAAAATCTGTACGAAAGCCCCAAATCAAGGTAGATTTTTCACTAACCGGAGTTTGACATCCGACAGCAAAATTGATTACCTGACGATTCCCTGTACTAACCCTAAAATTAGTTATCTCGGGGGATTCGCTCAATCCATTAAGTGGGTCATCCATATCATTGATCAAGGTGTAATTCGGAATACTTTTAAAATATTCTAAAGAAAAAGAAACGCGACTTTTACCAATGGGAACATCTAAGCCAAAGCCAATAGACAATGGTGTTTGATAGTCTAGTAGTTCAGCATCATCCAAATTGGTCGCAAGGGTCAAGCTATCAGGAGAAAAGACTTTTAATTCATCTAGTTCATAACTAGCTTTACCCCAAAGTTCTTTATAAGAAGGTGTCGTTAAAGTCAGGCCTATTTTTATTTCATTCAGATGAAGCGCCAATCCAAATTTGGTAACCATTCTACCATTGGTATTAAAAGAATACTTTGTACGACTTCGCCAACCGGCTTGTAAGGAATTGGTATTTCCATCAAAAATCTCTTGCCTTAATCCAAGGTCGGTAGATTCACTATGAAAGGTAAAAAACTGGGTAACGCCTAACCCTACCGCATCAAAAATTCTCCAACTTGCTCCGACACCGACCCAACGTTCGGAGAGTCTTCGGCTAAAATCTAGATTGGCCTCGTAGATTTGATTCTCAGCATCTGCTACTTTAAATAAGGTCCGATAACGAAAACTAAGATTGGATTTAAAGCGGGTAAAAGAAGTAATGGCTACTCGAAAATTATCATATTTAAATGGATTGAATCCAATGGCCGCTAGACCGGGTGCAAACCCAAATTCGGTATCTTTAATTGCGCGTCCTTGGCCAAAATAATTCCGGGTTTTTAGCGATGCATAAGATGGTGTGATAAAGGATAGAGAAAGAGAAAAGTCGTCGTCCTCTCCCATGGCCATGGCTCCTGGATTATAGAAAACGGCGGTTTCATCATCTGTACTTGCAATGACCGCTCCGTTGAGAAGCAATGCTCTACCACCGAATTGGTTGGTCCAATAATGCGCATCTACTTGAGCCGTACTTACACTAAAGGAGAAGAGTGTAAATAGAAAAAGTATAAAATATTTCATTTATGCAAAATACGAAATTTGTTGATTTGTTGATTTGTTGATTAAGTTCTTAAAATATTTACAGGGACTTTCTTTTTTATTTTTTATTGTGCAAGGTTTTGTCGCGCAGAGGCGCAGAGACCTTCTTTCGTGTATATCTTTTATCTTGAATATTATTCCTCGCAGAGATATCGAAATCGTGTGTTTTTTATCGTGCCTTTTATTCTTATGATCTTACGACAGCAGACATTATTAATTTTTCATTATAAAATTATTAATTAATCATTTTTTTGAAAGCCTTATACCAATATTTTGCAGTTTGGTAATCCCGCTTTTATTTCTTCGGTAATTTCCAGTGGGTGCGGATCGTTTTTGAGGCGATTGTTCCGTAGATCTAAGACTTGAAGATTAGGCATGGCTTTGAGGGTAGAAGGGAATTTTTTAAAATTATTCATTTGTAAATTTAGGTGCGTTAGCTGTTTCATTTGTTGCACAGATTTTGGGATACTTCCTAAAAAATTAAATGAAAGATCGATTTCTTTTAAATCTTTGAGGTCTCCAAAATTAACGGGAAGAGACGTGAATTTACAATTATGAAAATCGGCTGTTTCGATCAAGGGTACATGGTCTACAATATCAATCGGAAATTTCGCGGTGGTTTTCATACTATAAAAAATAACCGACGCTAAGTCTTTGTCTCGCCAATCTTTAAATCCCAATCCTGCGCGATAGTTAAGATGTGTATCTTCCATGAGTGCTTGTAAAGCTGCAGTTCGCTCAGGGCAAGGTTCATGAAAATGATAGAGTACATAACGCAGACCTTTTTTATATTTTTTGTGAAAAAGTAAAGATAATTTTGCGGCAGATTTTCGAGAAGATGAGCGAGCTAATTTTTCTAATTTTTTATTGATCTCTTGTGCTTTTACTTTTCCTGGCAGACTCGTGAATCGTTGTGCATCCGCGATAATCGGCAGATACTCTTTTGGTGCATGTTGGTCTAATATTTTTTTCGCAACACCTCTAACCTTTGCATCTGGGCATGATTTATAAATAACTAAAATAGTATCAATCAATTCGTCTGGAACACCTCCATTTTTAAGCATTTCTAATCCAACCATGATACTGGCTGAATCTTCGCTTTCTAGTAGTGGTAAAAGGTTATTATTAATATCTAGTTCACCTGAATCTACAGCTGCTTCGATAAAGCCTGGCGCATCGGATTTAAAAAGTTTATAAAGGTCAGATTCTGAAATAATTTTAAATTTTTTATTCTGTAGCGCTTCATACTTTCTGGGATTTTTCCCAATCACGACGTGTGTTACTTGATCCGAAAATTTGGTAGCCAACGGTACTTTTAGAATTTCTAATTTTTCTTTGATTTCTGTTTTTTTGCGTCCGGGTGTTCCAGCAATGTAAAGTTGAGATTTCGTTCCTAAAGATTTTATACTTTTCTCACGGCTACTAATTTCTTGTAATTGTTTTTGTAGAACAGTCCGTAAATCAATATGACTAACATTCATCAAAGTCAATAAATCATTGATTGAAAAATCAGGCAAATCTTTTAATCTTTTCACTTTAGTAATGACTCGGAAATATCGTTCTTTATCTACTTGTTCAATTTTTGCTTTTCCTA
The DNA here is from genome assembly GCA_937927835.1 of uncultured Saprospiraceae bacterium. Taxonomy (GTDB): domain Bacteria; phylum Bacteroidota; class Bacteroidia; order Chitinophagales; family Saprospiraceae; genus JALZUU01. Next base: position 7,377 of record CALGJS010000086.1, read on the forward strand.
AAGCAGCACCAATACTAAGCACGCTTTCCAATGGCAAAGCGAATAATTTATAATCATTGCTACGGTCTTCGTAGCCTGTATGCTTCGCAAATTTAGGACGAGATAAAATTGGAATTTGTTTTTTTGAAATAAGCTGATACGGAGATTCAATAAAATGTTCCGACATAAAAAGCGATTTCAGTTTCGGCAGACTATGAATAAAAGATAAGTCGTCAAATATTTTTCCTTTTCCATTTATTCTTAATTCTCGTAATTTATCAAGTTTACTCCAATCAGCGGGAACTTCCATATGCGCCTCAATGAACATTTGCAGATTTTCTACTCCTTGGAGTTTAAAAATATAATCGGGAAAAGGAGCTTGCACTTGTCCTGTATTGAGCACTACTCTTCTGAAGGATCGGGCAAAAAAGTAATCTGGCAATTGAGTTGTTCCAGGACTGTGAACAATCAAGTCTTGGAAAGGACGAGCGGGATAATTAGCAAATACTTTTTCTAGATAAACCATCAACTCATCCTGTCTTAATCGTGGAATGGTTAAGTATCCATTACGATTGGAGAATGCTTCTAAAAAAGTCTCAAAAATTCTTTTCCGGCCTGCGTGTGAGCCATCATCTACTTTTAAAAATTCAAAATAGGAATTACCCGATCGCCGAAAATCTGTATAAAAAATATTCACCAATAGTGCTTGATCAAAACCTGTTTGAAAATAGTAATCGTGTACCTTTTGATTATTTCTCTTGACCGATTCTTTAATTTTTCGAATTTGCTGATCGAGGGTATGTGGTGTTAGATATTCAATTACTTCTCCCGCCAAGGCTTCACTTTGGGTCGTCAGAGCAATCGTCATTAATGGTCCAAGAAAACGCTGATTAAAAGGATTGTTTTTTAGCATTTCTAAGACCAACGCATCGTTGGGTCCTGGACCGCTATAAATTAATTCCAGTATTTTTTCTTCAATATTTTCTTGTTCTAACGGATTCATATTTTATCAAAATAAGTGAGGGAATTGTTCTGCAAAGTCTTCTTGGTTTACCAGTCTTCCATAAGCATTGAAAGATCTCATTTTTTTCAAATTACTAAAATCAGGAGGAAGCGTAAATCGTTTTCTCCCAGATACCCAAAAAGTATGTAATCGAACGAGATTACCAATTCCAGGAGGAATGTGGCTTACCGTTCCATTTAATTTCAGTGTATTAATTTTATGAAGCGGATAAATAGAGTCTATCAGAAAATTTTCATCAATCGTTAATTCTAAAATTTTCAAAGAATCAATATGCAGTAATAGTGCCTCAGGCAATTTTGTACAATTAGTAAGGTTAATCACAATTCTTTTCAGTTTACCCAAAAATTCAGGTTGCTGAAAAATCATATTATATTCTAGTTCTAGAAATGGTAAATAGCCTTTAAAGTAACCATAGTTCGTCAAAAATTCAGGAAGCAAAGCTTGAAACATTTCGGCTCTTCCGGGATGCGTACCGTCATCATGTCTAAAAAAGTTATCACTGGGTTGACTCGTTCTTCGAAATTGAGCATAATACATTTTCGCCAACGACTCTGGTGGTAAAACTCTGTTTAATTTTTCGATAGAAAAAGGAGCGGAACCTGTCGTAATTGCTTTTTGTTTCGCTTCAGAAACTCTACCTTTTAAAAAAGTTCGAATTCGATTTTTTAGATTTTTATCTTTACAAATTTTGGCCACCAACAAGAAATCTTCTTCCACCTTTTCTGGCAGTCCATTGGCTTTGACTAGTTCTAGTGCGACTGCTTCATTTTGCGGATCAGCGGACCAAAGTAGTTGTTGGAGATTATAAATAAAATCATCAGGAACATCTTCTTTTTGTAACAACCCTGGACTTTCTACTTTAAAAATTTCCTCCATTTCTAATTGAGAAACAAACTGTAAATCTCGGGTAAAAATTCCTTCAGGAGTTTTTGGTTTCTTTCCTACTACTACCAATTCTGTTTTATCTGAAAATTTCGTTTCTACCTTTAATCCCAGCTCTTTTAGTTTGTTTTTAAACATTGTTTTGTTCCCTGCCATTGTACCATTAATCCAAACTCTTTTATTCTTAGTCAGATCCTTCGCTGTAATTTTTTCTTGATCAATATTAAAATAATGAATCCGAGAAAGTAATAAAAGGTGTAGATTTTTGATAGACCAGTGCAATGCTTTAAATGTATCTTCTTTTAGTTCATTTGTCAATGGCAGCACCGTATATCCATTTCCGATCCAGTATATAATCGCACGTTTTATTTCATTTCCATCTTGTTTATTTAATCCTGTGTAAAGATCATGAATTGATAGAATTTTTTCGTCTTCTTTTGTAAAATTTGTCCCCAAGGTAAATCTAGCAAACGTATTTATATTTCCAATAGCCAGTGGAAGATGCGTAAGATTTTCTGCATATAATTCCAAGCGACTAAGTGTTTTTAATTCATCGATATCTGTCGGTAAATTTTCTAATCCGATGTTAATTCCACTAAACCGCTCTAGAGTCGGCAAGGCAGTAAAAGACGATGGAAGGCTTGCCAACTTAGGCAAATCCCGCATACCTAAATGTTTGAATTGTAGATTTCGGCGACCGAGTGGCGGGAGTGCTGTTAACGCTGGAAGCATATTCAATCCTATTTTATGGATGGTCGTATTTTGAGCCAACGAAGGATCTATTTTTTTTAAGGAAGTACAATTCTCAATCGTAACTGCTTCTAGGTTTCCTAATGGATAAAAATCTATTTCTAAAATTTCCAGTCTTGGCAACCCTTTTAGTTGAAGGTATTTCAAGGATTTTAAATATTGAATCGATGGTGGGATCTTTTCTATATCCTCAGAATCAGCGATTAACAATGAAGTTAGTTCTGTCATATCGTGGAACATGTCAGGTATCTCCTTGATAGAAAGTTTTTCTAAAGTAAGTACTTCCAATCCAGATAATTTTTCTAGGCCTTTTGGTAACGCAATAATCGGGACGGACGCTAAAGTCAAATTATGAAGCCGTTGACAATCTGATAAACTAGTTGGTAATTCTAGGCTTGCTTGCGCTGTTCCAACATGGGTAATATTCAGATTTTTTAATTGTGTAAGGCAAGAAAAATCTATTCCAATTTCTTTCACAGAAGGCAGTCCTATAAGATGTAATTTTTCTAAACTTTCAGCAGCTGAAAAAGAAGGAAGCGTTTCTAAATTATCTACCCTTTGGATTCTAATCGTTTTCAGATGCTTTAATCGAGAAAAATCTTCTGGTAGTTTTTCTAATTTTAATCCATCTAAAAATAATTCTTCTAGTTGATAACAAAGCGATAATTGAGTCAGCGGGCTTACTTCTTTTAGGTTGAGCGTAAGACTTTTTAATTTGGGTAAAATGGGAAAACGCTCTCCCAAGTGAATCGAATCACCAGTAATTGATAAGACGACGAGGTCTTCCAAATGCGGTAAAATTGCTGCGACGGATTTTAGGTTTCGACAGTTCGTAATGCTCAAGCTTCGCAATGGATGTTTCAGCAAGACTTCAGGAAGATCCGTTAATTGAGTAGATCCGACAATCTCTAGTCGGGTCAGTTTTGTATTTTCTAAAAAATGAATTAATTGTGCCTCTTGATCAAATGTCTTTTTATAAGCTGATTTATTAAAATTAAATTTAGCAGAACGAAGTTTGGGTAAGATTTTAATATAACCAGATAGATCTAATGGATGCTCAATATTTAGATGCTCCACTAGTCCATCGCGATCTCTAAAAAAGTATCCCGTAGTCGCTGTTCGATCATAGTCAATTCGCTCAATCATAACCTAGCATTACATTTTATTTAATAATAACATTGCTACTTCTGGATCAGTCATTACCCCTTTTAATGCCGTATTTTCAGAACTCACTAAATCTTGTAATAAGGTTAAGCGTAAGTCGTTAGGAATGATATCCATTTTAATAAAAGACTGAATATTTTTTATCTCGTCTTTATTTGGTTTAATATTATTTAACGTCAAGTAATTAACCATTCTAGTACAAAGTGTCGCAATGATATCTACGCGTAAGACTTCTTGCTGCACGATGGCGCGTAAAGGTTTATAGACTGTATTTTCAAAATTTTTCGTTTTTAGAATTTCTTCTGAAGTGACTAGTTCAGAGAGATTTTGTTGAACAAAAGAAATAAAAGAAGCAACCGTTTCTTCATCCAAGCAGGAAGATCCCATCATCTGGATCAGTGGTAATTCGGCGTTAAAATCTTTGATACTTTCGATACTTTGAAAGAATTGAACGAGCGAGCGCGGCGTTGTTCGTTGTCCTTGTGCAATCTCTGGATAAGTTAGAACAAAGTTGATACATCGAGAATCTACGCCATTTTTTTCTGCCCATACGGCCCAAGCTTTCGGATCGAAATTCATGGTGATATGCATCATTCGTGTCAGCATGGCATTATCCATCGGGGTTACGGAATAGTCTCCACCATCTGGGTTCGCGGTGAGGACGATTTGCCAGAGCGGTGGAAGTTTCCAACTCACCAATTCATAATTTTGTAGCAGCTGCATAATTCCTCGCAGGATACGGTCATCGGCTCGATTGACATCATCAATTAAAAGAATCCCTGGTCCTTCTCCGGTTGGTACC
>CALGJS010000087.1 GCA_937927835.1 uncultured Saprospiraceae bacterium
GCAGGATTAAAATCAGGAGATCAGGTAGACTTGTTTAGTTATTTTGAAAACAAAGAAAGGGTTGCTAGAGATTTCCAAGTGGTAAAATATGATATTCCAGTAAATACGGTGGCTACTTATTTTCCAGAAGCGAATGTCTTGGTTCCGATTAATAGTTATGCTAAACGTAGTTATACACCGGCTTATAAATCCGTGATTATTAAGATTGCTAGGGCGCTGGCTTAGGTTTTAATTAATAATTTTTTAATGAATAATTAATAATGCCTGCTTCCGCATAAAACCAACTCAAAACCCAAAACTCAAAATTCAAAACTATCAATTGATCCAGTTCTTCTCTTCCTGACGAATATGCGTTAGTTCGACATTTACACCATACTTCTGTTCAAGATGTGCGGCCAACATATCAGCGGCGTATACGGAGCGATGCTGTCCTCCGGTGCATCCAAAACTAACCATTAAATTGGTGAATTTTCGTTCAATATAATTCTCAACGGCTTCATCAACGATATGGTAGATATTGTTCAGGTAATCTTCCATATTACTATTTTCTTTTAAAAATTTAATGACGGGTTCATCTCGACCAGTAAGTCTTTTACACGGTTCGTAACGACCTGGATTATTGATAAATCGGCAATCAAAAACAAAACCACCACCGTTTCCAGAAGGATCTTCTGGATGGCTAAACTTATATGAAAAGCTATTGACGCGAACGGTTAGAAATTTATTATCAGCTTGCGTGCCTGTTGGTTGAAAACGAGGATCTTCAATGGCCAATCGGAGTACGCGTAATAATTCAGGTAGCTCAATTGCCAATTCTTTATTATCTAATACCCATTTTATATCTTGTAATGCCAGTGGCAAACCATTCATAAAATAAGCATGGCGTTCGTGTAGACCACGTTGTCCATAAGTACCAAATGCTTGAATTCTACGAATCATGACATATCCATAAAAATGCTCCATAAATTTTTCTCGATCGACTGGAATCATTTCCCCAATCACGTCCAAATAATAAGACATTAATTCTTCTCGAACGGCAAATGGAATGGCTGCTTTTGGTTGAAACAATAAAGAAGCTGGATCATAATGTAACGCCCCTCGTCGACCACCTTGGTAATCTATAAAGTAAGGTTCTCCATCTTTTAACATGATATTCCGTGACTGAAAATCACGATACATAAAATATTCTCGACCCGCTGAAAGTAAAAATTCAATCAACGTATCGAAGTCTTTTTCCAAGGCTTGCTCGTCAAAAGTAATACCTGCTAATTTCAGGAAAAAATATTTAAATCCATTCAAATCCCACTGCATGGATTGTCGATCAAAATCAGGTCGTGGATAAGCAACGGAATAGTCTAAATCTTTGGTTCCTTCTACCTGCATACGCGCGAGTCCAGCCAATACCTTTTTATACATTTCCATAGACGACTCCGAAAACCCATCCTTATTTTCTTGTAAAAAACGGTACAAAGTCGTTCCACCTAGATCTTCTTGAATATAAATTTGTTCAGATAAATCTTCTGCGTAGAGTTCAGGAACTGGCAATCCTTTTTGGTAAAAGGTTTTAGTAAAAGAAACAAATGCCAGGTTCTCTTTGGGGTCAGGACCGTAGGTACCAATTGCTTTTTTAGTTGCACTGGTAATTCGAAAATAATCTCGATTAGAGGCCGTACGAGTCAGCGGTAGAATACTTGTCGCTGGTTCTCCTGCCCAAGATTCGTAGAGGGCAGAAATTTTTTGTTGAATGGTATTTTCTTTCATAGAAATTCTGGTTGCTGAAAAGCATTTTATGCCTCCTCCTCCGTCAAGTGTTTCCAGATCTCATCCTTTAACTCAGTCAATCCTAATTGAGCAACCGAAGATATAAAAAGGTGATCAACATCTTTGGGAATAGTCGGTAATAATAATTCTTTCAATTCCTCGTCAATTAGATCAGATTTAGTTATAGCAAGCAGACGAGGTTTGTCGAGCATCTCCTCGTTGTATTGTTTGAGTTCGTTTAATAAAATATCATATTCCTTTTGAATATTTTCAGTATCCGCAGGAATCATAAACAAGAGTAAGGCATTCCGTTCGATATGTCTTAGGAAGCGATGGCCTAAACCTTTACCTTCGTGAGCGTTTTCGATAATACCAGGAATATCTGCCATGATAAAAGAGCGATTGTTGCGATATTGGACGATTCCTAAGTTAGGAGTAAGCGTTGTAAATGCGTAAGCGCCAATTTTGGGTTTAGCAGCTGTGATTACAGAAAGTAAAGTAGATTTACCAGCGTTAGGAAATCCTACTAAGCCAACATCGGCCAGTACTTTCAGTTCTAGTATTTTCCATTCTTTTCGCCCCTCTCCTCCCGGCTGTGCAAAACGAGGCGACTGCTGGGTAGCAGATTTAAAAAAAGCATTACCCTTACCACCTCGTCCACCGGGAACAATGATTTGCGTTTCACCGTCTTCCGTTATTTCAAAAAGCACCTCACCAGTTTCCACATCCTTGGCCACCGTTCCCAAAGGGACATCCAAAATCACATCTTCTCCTTCAGCTCCAGTACTTCTACTTTCACCACCATTCTCTCCAACCTTAGCGATAACATGCTTCTTATATTTCAAACTCAATAAGGTCCACAATTGCTTATTTCCGCGTAATATGATATGTCCACCGCGACCACCATCGCCACCATCGGGGCCACCTTTTGCCGTCAGTCGATCTCGGCGAAAATGCATAGACCCTGAACCACCCGCACCGGAACGGCAACATATTTTTACATAGTCAACAAAATTTCGATCAGACATAAGTTTGTTTATTTAATTGCTTTTGCCACAAAGGCACAAAGAATACGAAGTTTTATTTTCGCTTTTTTCTTTGTGCCTTAGTAATATCCCTTAATTGGAATTGTATTTATTTATGCTTCTTTAATCTCCAAACATAGTCTTTTGAAGATCATATCCATTTCTCCTACGCCCCATACTTTAACAGATTTTCCTGTTTTTAAATAATAGGTAAAAACAGGAATGGTCTCTTCCTTATAAGTTGCCAATCTGTTTAAAATAATCTTTTTGCTTTTATCATCTGCTCGACCAGAAGTCTTACCTCGTTCTTTCAACCGTCGTACTAGCTCATCATCAGGCACATCTAGCATGATCAGCTTTGTTACCTCACTATCCATTCCTTTCAGAAAACGATTTAGTGCGGTTGCCTGTTTTTTCGTACGAGGAAAACCATCAAAAATAAAACCTTTTGCTTTTGGATTTTCGAGCACTTTAGCTTTTAGCATTTTAATAGTCACCTTGTCTGGCACCAATGCTCCTTTGTCGATATATTTTCTAGCTTCTATTCCAAGTGGTGTTTTATTTTTCAGGTTAAACCTAAATAAATCACCTGTTGAGATATGAACAAGTTTAAATTTTTTGACAAGTTTCGTCGCTTGGGTTCCTTTCCCCGAGCCCGGAGGGCCGAATAAAATTAAGTTAATCATCTTGTTAGACTAGTTTTCTGTGTTAGATAGATTTTCCATCTTTTCAACACGATTATGGTTGTGGTCTAGTTTGGAAAAAAGCAATTGCGAATATACTCATTTTTAAACAGCTTCTCAAGTGAACTACCCCGACCCAAGGGTACGGGGCATCAAAATTACCCTAAAAAGGAGTTTTGATTTTTCAGCGTTTCATCACAATCTGCATTTTATAAAGAATGACTTACAATCGCTCCACGCTTGTTTTCTACCGTCCCGATAGAATATTGTTTTAAGCCCTCACGGTGGATATTTTTCGCAGCATTCAAATCCCGATCTATAATCCTTCCGCAGCCCTGACACATAAATCTACGATCCGATAAACTTATTTCGTTTTTGTGACCACATTCATAATCCAACTTAGAGGACGCAAAGTAACGGCCAATCAGAATCGTGGTTTTTCCAAACCATTCACATTTATACTTTAGTTGTTCCTTAATTCTACCCCAGGCAACATTAGAAATATGCTTCGCTAATTTGCGATTACGGAGTAGTCCT
>CALGJS010000088.1 GCA_937927835.1 uncultured Saprospiraceae bacterium
GTTTTCCAATCGATCAAAATACTCTCTGCCATTTTCGCACTGACCACGACCATGACGGCGACTGCCGCAACGTTCACTGCCTCCAAGAAAGACTTTAGGGGAGCACTTTTACGCATTTTATGAATCAAAGGATTGAGCAGCCAAACGTAAAAGAAGGAAGGAATAAACATTCCCAAGGTGGCTAGAATGGCTCCAGAGAATCCACCAATTTTATATCCAATAAAGGTAGCAGTAGATAAAACTGGACCTGGCGTTACCTGTCCAACGGCGATGGCTTCTACCAAATCAGGGTGCGTTAACCAACCCATTTGTTCGATAAGTTCTCCATCAAGGTAAGCAAAAAGTACATAGCCACTTCCAAAAAGAACGGCACCTACTTTTAAAAAGATAAAAAACAATTTCCATTTTGAATATGGAATGGCGGCGGCTGCCGTGAAGAAAAGTAAAGGCGCAATACTACTATTTAACTGTTTTCTGCTGGTGGCAAGATGGAATAACAAAACTAAAATCCCAGCCGCTAAAATACAGAGAATTTCATTGACACCTAAAAAAGAAACTACAATTACTGCTACTCCAATAAAAGCCAAGAACTTGGTCTTAACTGCCTTTTTTCCTAGCTTAAGAATCGCACCAACAATAAAGGAAAGTACCGCAGCTTTGATTCCATTGATGATGGGAACTACCCAAGCGATCTCACTAAATTTTTCAAAAAAAACGGCAACCGCTAAGGTCAATAAAACGGCTGGAAAGATAAAACTAATTCCGGCTACAAAGAGTCCTGCTGCACCTCCCCGATGGTAACCACAATGCATGGTCATCTCCGTAGAGTTCGGTCCGGGAATTAGATTGGTGGCGCCCATATAATCGAGAAACTCTTCAGTGGTGAGCCACTTTTTTTGTTCTACCAGATCTTCTTGCATCATCGCTACGTGAGCCGCAGGACCGCCAAAGGCCACAAATCCAAGGCGGAGGAAGTATTGGAAAATTTCTTTCATAGTTGTTTGGTTTTTAGTCTTTTGAAATTCTATTCGGTGAAATTATTTTGCCACTAAGGCACATTACCTGTTCCGAAGTTGCTTCGGAAGACACAAAGTTTTTTTAAAAAAAATTCTATTTTTTAATCGTCAAAATTGTTTTTTAAAAAGTAATGCGAATCAGAGGTTGAAAAAGAATTGAAATAATATAATTAACAGTATCATTCTAATTGACATGGTGTTTTTTGCTATTTGCTATTTGCTATTTGCTATTTGCCATTGGCTTGCTCACCCGTCCCTTCCGGTTCGCTAATTAACATTAGCTCATCCTCTTCTATCCTACCTACGGCAGGCAGGCGCGAAAGAAGTGAAGCAAATAGCCAAAAGCAAAATGAAAATAGCATATTTATACGCTACTTTTAATTTTAACTACTGATTCGCATAAGTATTCAAAAAAGAGGTCTTACCTTTTTTAAGATAAGACCTCCTGAGAACCTAAGGATTGTTGATTAAATCTCCAATCCTGGTTTGTATTATCTTAAATTTCTCCGACCACAGCTTCTGTTACATTGATAATGTGGTCACCTACTTTTTCAAGTGAAGAGAAAAGGTTGTTATACACCATCGCTGTTTTAGAATTATAATCTTCGGTTCCGATCTTTTTATTATTCTCTTCTCGCAATTTATCACGCATTGCATTGATGGCTTTCTCAGCTACTTTTGCATCGTCCTTACTAACATTGTCGTAGCTAGGAGTGTTCAAATTTTTCACCATTATTTCAAAAGCATCATCTACTTTTCCGATCATCTTATTGATATTCTCCCGTTGCTCAGGAAGGAAATAACCTCTCTCTTCAATCTTACGTTCAACTGCTTTAGAGATTTGGAAATAAATATCACCAATACGCTCTAAATCGTTACAGACATTCAGAATAGAACGAAGTCTTAAACTAGTCTTTGGCGTAATCTTTTGATTAGAAAGTTTAGTCATATATTCGGTAATCTCAATTTCAAGTCTATCTGTAATTTTCTCATACTTCTTCAGTTTTTTCAACATTTTTTTCTGCTCTTTAGCATCTGTTGAATTAATTAAAGTTTTTGAAAATCCAGACATTCTAGCAGTAATTTCCCCAAAATGTGCTACCTCTTTTTGAAGTTCAATGGTGGCTAATTCTGGTGTACGAACTCCTGCTGAACCAATAAATTTCAAATTACCTTCGCTATCTTCATCATCTGGATTACCAGGAACGGTTTTGATAGCCATTTTGACAAGCCATGGAACGAACCAAATCAGCAATATAACATTGATGATGTTAAAGGTCGTATGAAAAGCAGCAAGTATATAGGTATTCATGACATCCACTGCTTTCAAATCTTGCGTTTTCAACTTTTTATTACTTTCAAAAATACTACTAAAGTTTTCCACGAAAGTGGTCAAAAATTCAATCACCCAAGGAAGTAGAATTACCATCCAACAAACCCCAATAATATTAAACATGGAGTGAATTCTGGCAGAGCGTTTTGCTTCTGTATTTCCAACCAGGGATGCTATTTCTGCCGTAATTGTCGTTCCGATATTTTCTCCAAGTACCATTGCCGCTGCTACTTCAAGGGGAAGCCATCCGGCGTACACTAAAGTCAAAGTAATTGCCATGGCCGCACTCGAAGATTGCACGATAACGGTAACCAAGGCACCAAGTAATACAAAGCCTATTCTAGAAAAAATTCCATACTGTGCAAACCCTTCAATCCATGCCAAGGTGTCTTTTCCTAAATCAGGAACCGCTCCTTTTAGGTAGGAAAGTCCTAAGAATAGAATCGCAAAACCGATCAAAAATTCGCCCCAATATTTCAGTTTTCCTCGGCCACTAAAAAGCATCGGTACCCCAATCGCAAAAAGAGGAATGGAATAGGCACTCAGTTTTACTTTAAATCCAAGAATGGCAATAATCCATCCAGTAACCGTGGTACCAATATTGGCCCCCATCATAATACCCGCTGATTCAACTAGCGTTAATAAGCCAGCATTTACAAAACTTACCGTCATAACGGTGGTAGCAGAAGAAGACTGAACCAAGGCAGTAATCAAGAATCCTGTAAAGACTCCCAAATATCTGTTTTTGGTCATAGTTCTCAGAATATTTCTGAGCATTGAACCTGCGGCTCTTTGAATACCGTCACTCATCATCTTCATACCGTAAATGAAGAAACAAAGTGCTCCAGCAATTTCAATGGCATCCCAAAATCCAAATTCCATAGTAGATGTTTTTTTAAGGTAAAAAATTAATTTTTCGTAAGGTAATTCTAAATGTTTTAAAAGTGTATATCAACTTGTGCTCTGATCAATAATGCATCGTCTCTTCCTTCTTTTTTGATCAGTGAATAATCCGTTTGAATTTTCAACTTATGGCCCACAATATACTTCGAAAAACCTAAAGTATAATGGGTTTCATCATTAGATACTCCAGCATCTGGGTTAACCTCCGTAAATCTTACGGCTAATTGGTAATCATTCTTAAATAAATACCCCACAGAAGCGTTGAAGCCAGTACCTGTAAAAAAGGTTCCAATCTCTTCTCCAGCTTCATCCAAGATAAATGGATCGTTATTGGCTGCTCTCTTATCCGCATATTCCATCATCACGGATACACCTTGATATTTGAACATTAGGTCAGCAAAGAAAGTATTTAAATCTCGGCCTACATAATCTCCATCAGCATTTTTTATAAAACTTCCAAGCTGTCCTCTTTCTCTTACCGCATTCTTATTGATATCATAAGTCAATCCGATCGCCAATTTAGGTGTTTTCTCTCTTTTTAGATCTGCTCCTACATAATCTCCCTTGGAAGCAAATTTACCCATTGGTAGAATATCGGTATGGAAAGTATAGTTGGTTCCTCCGAAATTCCCTTGGGTAACATTTCGACCTTCTCCTTGCGAGATAGCGATGGTGGAATTGATCAATACATTTCCCGCTTTCCCTTTATGCTTGAATTGTAATCCCATATCCCGGTCAATATTATACCGTGAATTTAGGCGCGATCGATCCACAAACTGAAGATTTCCAGAAGAGATAACTCGTTCTCGGTTTCCAGGAAGCTTCCGTTGTCCAAATTGGATGGTGAAGTTTTTATAAAAATTCCATGCTACAGAAGCATCCAAAATTAATTTAGGAGTTGTTCGGAATTCAGGTGAGATTCCACCACTATTGTCTCGATTAGAAAGACCTACCTCAAATTTGTAGGTAAGCTTCGGAGAATAGGCCCACCCATCAAACTTAAATCTTGAGCGTCGAATTAAAAAAGCGGATTCATAATCTTCGGCACCTGATAGTTTATCATCTGCCAAATTCCACTCTCCTGTATATAGGTTTTGGAATCTGAATCCAAATTTTAAGTAAAAAGTAGAATCTTTTCCTACTACTTGAAATCCTTTACCAAATTTTTTTGGGAAAAATTGTGCAGAGGTGTTGACGGTAAAGCCCATGAAAATGATACTTAATAGCACCACTTTGCTCAGAGCAAAAGTTCTCTTGTTGTTCAAAATTAAAATGTTTAACAGTATTATGATGTAAATTCATAACTCACTCACTTTCAAACAATTACAAAAATAAAAGTTTCAAATTAGTTCGTCATGTTTAATGGTGCAAAAGTAAGTCCTATATGTTAATTCTATGTTAACAAAAAATTAAGTCGGTATTAATTTTTTTAAAGGGGATTCTACCGATAATTTAACAAAGAAGGGACAAGCCAAACATTGACTTGTCCCCTTGCAAACAAAGGTGCTTAATTATATAAATCTGAGAGAGTGGAGATGTCAGAGTCGGCGGTAGATTATAATTTGCCGTTTCAACTTGCAACCTTTATTTATGATGCATCTTTATATTCGATTTTAATCAGGAACTTTAGGTACCATTTTTACATAAGTAAAAACCAATCCTGCCCGAATCATTCTAGAGTTAACGCCATTGTCTCCAAAAATTCTGCGTCCATAATCTGCACTAGCACTTAAGAATGGTAGTAATTTATACCCGGCGCTGAGAGAACCGCCGAGCATATTTATCTGGTTGTCTTGTTTTACGCCATCAAGGACAGAGGTTCCTCCTAGTTGGTAATGTAAATTTGCGGCAACCCAGAATTTTTTGGAAAAATTATGAGATAGGTGTGTTTCTAATTGAAATAATGGTCGCTGTTGAACTTCCTTTTTTTGAATCAACAACTGAGGTTCTTTATTGGGGGTAAAAAATCGAATCCCAGGAGTAAGCTCAAGCCAGGTCATTCTAGCTCGATTTTGACTCAATGGAATCGCCATTGGCAGGCTATACTGTATGGTAAAACGATTACTACCTAAATTGAGCGCTTCTTCTCGGGCATAATTACCAGAATACCAAAACCGAACATAACTAAACATCGAGAAGGTTGGAGCTCTTTCGGCAAATTCTCTTAAGCTTAGGCCAGGAGCGCCCACCATTCCCAGCTTGAAGCCAATAAACCCATCCGCGATTCCATTGGCGTTTAATTGATCTGGAATCCCTGGTGCGGTACCTGTTAATCCTAGTTTGGCATTTGCTGGAGTAATTACTCCTAGAACTTGTGCAAACTGGTTTTTTATTTTAAAAGTATAAAAAGCAGAAACTGGAAAAAGTTGAATATTAAAATCGGCTTGTTTGACTAAAACAGTAGCTGGCGAGAGATTGGTACTTAGGTTTACGTATTTCGTCGCAATTCCAAAAACACCGGTTGGTGCTAATAATCCTGAACGTGGACCATCTCCTTGAGCAAAGGTGCCCAGATTCAACAATAGTGATAAAAAAAGTAAACAATATACTTTTTTCAACCACTGGAGTTGTGTGTTTTGCATAACATTTGGTTTATTTAGGCATACAGTTTCATTGCTCAAACGTAAAAAACGTTTAGCAATAAACAGCCAAAACTATTAACAGCAAAGTTATTGTGTTTATTTAATTCCCAAGGACTTGGAAATTGCGAAAAAGTTTACATTTGGGTTTCACAAAGATAACAAAAAATCCATAATACTGGTTAATTTCAAAAAATTTTTATTTAATTTTCTAATCATAAGTTAAGTCTTTCAATCCATTTTAGAATAAAAAAACTTTAACATGCTTTTGCGTTTAATTTTCAATTAATAAAATTTGATTTTCAAATATATTATATAACTTGTCTCTTAGATATTCCGAAGTAGAATAAACTATTTCTTAACCCCTTTTTTAAACTAACATTACCATGAAAACCATTAAATTAATAACGCTTTTTTCTCTAATCGCCATATGTACCAATCAAATCTTTGCCCAAGGTTCCACACATTATTATGTAATTCAATTAGCGACCTACAGCAGTTGGGAAGATTTTGCAAAAGATGAAAAGAATTTTTACGAAAACACTGGAACGGCCGACAATAATATTTACGGAGAACAAGTAGGAAATTCTATCAAAGTTTATCTCCTCGATAGTCAGGAAGGTAGTGCAGTTTTCTTTTATGATTATGAAAGAATACAGGAGGTACTTGCGACTGTTCGCCAAAATCCTAATTGGAAAGGTGCCTTTAGAAAAGGAGGTGTCAATTGGGAAAATCTAACTTATTATGGTGAGGTATTTGACAAATATAAAAATGCAGTGCCTGAAGAATTTTCTGCGAAAGGTGATCGAATCGAAGTAGAAAGCGACAATGCTGAAACGGCCACTGACAAAGAATACAAAATTCAACTTGGTGTTTACAAAGAAGAAAAATCAAAAGATTTTATTATCAACACTTATGGTTTTTCTGAAGCAGACGCTGCTACTTATGATGAAATTGTAACGCACGATTTTGTTAAAGTAAAAAATACAATCTGTCGTAGATATTATGTAGGTGGCTTCCAAAGCAAGAAATCGGCTGAACCAATTAAAAAAGATTTAGAGAAGAAATCGAAACGAAAATTAATAATTGTACAACGATAATCGACCTACTTGCTGTTTACTATTTGCGCTCTTCAGTCGTGCCTGTGTCGAAGGTATGATAGAAGAGCGCAAGTAGCAAATAGTATATCCCCTACTCCATTAAAATTGATTCCCTTTTTTGAAATTCAAACTTTAATTAATCTTTTCAAAATAAGGAAGTGTATTTAAATCAATGGACAATTCAATGGTTGTGTCTCCCGCATAAATTTGTCCATTAAAACCTTGCCATTTACCATTAGGTAAAATAATCTTCCGTTTGGATTGTTGCTTTTGAAGAACCGGAGCTACCAAGATATTTGATCCTAAAAAGAATTGGTCCTTGACATTTTCATATCCTGCATTTGGAAAAACATATTCCATCGATCTGACGATTGGCTCTCCAGTTTCAGCCGCCTGTTCAGCCAAAGACATAATGGTTGGAACAAACTTTTTTCGCAAGGCGACCGCTTCCTTTACCACGGACAGATGTCTCTTATCAAGTATTCTCCATGGTGCCACAGAAAATTGCATCATCGGCATCAAGGCATGAACCTGAGCAGATCGAACAATTAATTCTGCATCAATTTTCCGGTTATTTAAAAAGGAAGTAAACTCTCCTCCACCGATCATATCGGGACAAGTAAAAGCATACCCCATTAAACCTTGAAGTGTAATATTGGGAATCAAAGTTTCTAAATCTTTCCAGTTATGACTTTTATCTCTAAGTCTCTGAGCAAGTGGAAGCCCTGCCATTTTCCAAGTAGCACGATACTCGTTTAAGAGAAAAGCCAAACCTATTTCAGCAAAAAATTCAGTGTGTTTATTTGGTAGAATATTTCCAGTATGACTAACCAACCAAGTAGGATAAAAAATAGCATCACCTGCATCTAATTTAAACCCATCTACTTTGTATTCGTCAATTAGATATTGCAATTCTGATTTAAACCATTCTTGTGCTTTTGGGTTTGAGAAATCTAGCAAAGCACTAAATCCATTCCACCAACCAATCATCGCAACGTCCTTGAAACCTGTTCTTGGCCCACCTGGAACAGGATGATCTTTTGGAAGTTTTAGAAAATGATTTTCTTTAGTTCCACTCCTAAAAACCTCCGTATCCGGACTAACGAAAGGACAAACCCAAAGCATCACTTTAAATCCTAAATCATGGAGTTCTTGCATCATGGCTTTAGGATCTGGAAATCGATCCGGACGAAACCGCCAAGTCCCATATGCCTCCTGCCAATTATCATCAATCATCAAAACACCGGGAGGAAAACCATGGTCAATAATGGCATGTGCATAGGCCAAAATGTCTTTTTGATTTTGATCATAAGTCAATTCGATCCAAGTATTATATTGTGGTTGTTCAAAGAGTAAAGCATCTGGCATTTTTCCATTGGCAGGGAAGTAATTTTTGGAAGCGTAAGCATAAGCTTCTGGTAAATCCTTAGCCTTTTCAGAAATGGAAAACATTTCATTTCCTGATAAAGAAATTTGGTTATTTTTTATAGTGAATGCAAAAGGTGTTTCAGACCAAATAGTTCTTCCCTTATTAGAAATAAGTAAAGGTTGAGCTTGATTCCCTTTTAAGTTACCATACATATTATAGGAATATTCATTTTCAAAAGGCATCTTTACGCCATCGTTAATAGCACCTCCCCACCATTTTTCTCCTTCTAGAAGTTTCACTTGTTTATTGATTGAATAGGTTGAAGTATTTTTATCAATATTAGAAATATTTTTAGAATCTGTCTTTGAAGAAGGTTGACAGGCCGAAAAAATTAGGAATAGGGCTATGATGAATAGGATGTTGGAATTTTTCAACATGTTAATGGCTTTAGATGAAAGATAATTGCCTCTAAAGCTAAAAAGATTATGCTAATATTTCTGAAAAATCAACATAAAAGATAATAACGTTTCTATTAATTAATTTCCATCTTCCAGCCCAAATTCGCTCGTTTACTTCTAATGATTAAAATTTCTTAACTCAAGTTCATTTCTTAATACTCAAAATCTAAATAGATTTGAGGAATGAAGAAAATATTTCTGAAGAAGTTTTTGAAGAAAAAACAGTCTATTTAAAAGAACTGGCTATTGAAAAATTCCAAATGGATATTGCAGATTTGGAGCTTCAACAAATTGTTCCTGCACAACGGATTGACTGGATTGCTTCTGCTTTTTATGTAGTTCATAATGAATATATAGTTTTACTAGTTTCCTTTGCCTTAAGTCCCTTAGTATCTTACAGTTTTTATAGTCGAAAAGAAGAAAATAAAGAAGCACTTTATCGTACGATTAGTTCTTGGGCAATAACTATTTTGTGGGGGCTTATTGCCTATTTTTACCATAATGCCTTTGTTGGTTTTCTAGCGGTTGGCGCTTTTATTTCAAGCATTGGATTCTATTTTTTCATGAATTCCCACATGATGGTTTTTGGGTTCAAAAAAGAAAATGCTCCTTTTGTTTTACGTCTAACTATTTTCACTTTTTGCCTAACGATCTTGTCTTGGTTAATTTTTTATACAAATTACATTCCTGCCTTGAGCGTACTAAAGCCTTATCTTCGAGTATTTGAAACTGGTATGACCTCCTTAATTCCAATGGTTTCTTTTATTGGTTTATTCTATATCAATTATCTGTATAAACTCAAGGAAAATCCTTTTAAAAAGGTTGTACTAGAAAGCATTGCTTTAATAGCAGCAATCGGTGTTTTAATAATTGCCTTAGTATACGGCATTGGTAGTATGTTTTGGATCGGATTGTTTTTTACCGTTTGGTTCTCTATGGACAAGTTCTATTGGTTGGTCTATCAAAATGCAGGACTTCTTTTTGCTGCCTTAATCTTAGCTGGTTTATTGGCGGGAATAGGTTACGGTATTAAAAGCAATCTGCCCTTGATTATGGAGCATTTGGAATTTTTGAATTTATAAAGTCATTTAGAAGTTCTCAAAAATTTCTGATAATTATTTAATAAACCTCGAATCTGCTCTGCTGCCACAGGATTGGCAGAGTGCACCTTAAATTTTAGATCGATCAAATCTAAACCTGATTCATAGACCAACCATTTGGTAGCTGCATAACCGTCAGGTAATACTACTCCATCTTCATTTAATCCAAGATCATTGTCAAAACTGATATATTCTGGAAGACCATTCTTTTTGATATACGTTACGAAGGCATCGTAAGACCGTACCACATCAAAGTTTGGAATTTCTGATGGGTCATAAACCATGTCAACGGTTCGGATATCGTCTAAGAATAATTTTTTCATTTATTATTTTTTTAAATAAAGTAATGAAATGATGCTGCTTAGAAATAAACTTAAAATAAGAAATAATGCAATCGTATTATCCTCTTCAAACCCTTGAGAATTGACTTTATCCCATAATATCCAAAAGAGAAAAATAGATAAAGCAAATTGCATAGCTCCAGAAAAAACGATCCAAAACTTTGCTATTCCAAAATCTGTGATTTGAGGAGTAATATTTTGAGAGGATTTATCTATTGGATCCAAATCTTGATCTAGAATATCAACATTGGCGGAAATTCTAGTTTCTGTTCTCATTAGAATATCAACTATCTGCTTAATAAAAATCGTTGGAAAAAAGGAGGAAATAGTTAATAGTAGAAAGGTATAACTCAATGCTTTTTCTCTTTCAAAATCAAGAATATATCCATCTTCGCTGTAAGTGAGATATAAACCACACACCATAAATAAAAACAGTAGCACATTAAATATTAGCCCAAAAATCCTAAGTCCCTTCATTTTAAAACTGATTAAGTTGTTTTATCTTTCTTTGGTAAACTTAGCATTTTTTTCTATAATTATTTGGTAATAATAAACTCCAAATCATGCGCCTCTTTAACCGTCGGCATTTCTAATTTTCCAATCATTCTATCAATGACTTGCGCTGGAACTTTATGCATTCTATTCGCATTTTGCTTCTTCAAAATTTTAAACGGAACTTCGAGATAAACTATTTTCACTCTTGCCTTATAATCAGTAAATAAACTAATCCAACGATTTCTAATATCCGTAGAAATATTGGTCGCATTAAAAACAAAGTCAGTTTTTGAACGCAAAAATTCCTTGGCTTTTTCTTTTGCTAATTGAATTACTTGACCATTTTTCTTTTTATCGGTTGGAGCAATTTTATGTGCTCTTCGAATATCATCTAAAGAAAGAATCGGAACCTCCAAGTGCTTTTCAATATAAGTATCCTTTCCACTTCCAGGCAAAGCACACATAATGGTAACGGTACAGACTAAATCTTCAAATGGCTCATAATCCGGAGAAGATTCCTCTTTAGTAAAATACAAAAAACGTCCATAATTAGATTTAAAAATTTTCTCTTTCCCAAAGCAATCATTTTCTACACAGAGTTCTTTAAAAAGCTCGATCTTTAAAAGTACCTCTTCCGGATTAGGACAGATTCTACCTAAAACATCTGCCTTGGCCAACATGGCTAAATGTTCGGTATTGACAACGGTGCTAGCATAGATTACTTCTTTGGCTGGATTTTCTTGCGTAATCGCCCAAAGTGGTAATCCATGTAATCGTACTAATTTACAGATTTGTTCTCTGATTAGGAATGGAGTTTCAAATAAAGTATATAGAATTTTTCTGGCTGTAAACTCTCCTTTTTTTGCATGCCTTGGTGAGACAATTCTGATCTGATCAGCGATCTCTTCTTCTGTAGTAGTCGATCTTTTTTCAATATCATGCATTAAAGCCGCTGTCACCAAAATATGTTTATCCTGATCTGAAAGATTTTTAAATTCTGGCAATCCAATCAAGGCTTCTACCACCATCTTAGTATGGGTATATACGTCGCCTTCTCCGTGCCAGATCGCATCTTGCGGAACGCCTTTCATATCCGCAATCCATGGATAAGTGGATGACAGTTCTTGCCAGTCTAGCGGTTGGTCGATTTTATAGGCTGGGAAAGTCCACATGATGAGAATTGTTGAATCGTTTAATCGTTTAATCGTTTAACCTACCTTCGGCAGGTCTTTGCAAACGTAGAGACAATTCATGAATTGTCTTTACGTAAATTGTCTTTACGTGATTTTACGGTTTTCCTAGATATTCGTAACCGAACCATTTGTATTTTGCGTAATCTATGAGTGTTGCTGGTTTCCAAGTTTTGGTCCAGTGTATATCAGTTTGTACGTGAGCGGCACGGACCAATTTGAATAAATTATTAAATTCGTTTTGGGCCACTGGAATTTCACCTTCATTGGTTTTAAAAGAAGTCGCATTTCTGATTACAAATCCTTCGGAGCTAGGTTGTTTGGTCAATGGATCAAAACCACCCAACATTCCAGGAGTCTCCACACTTTCTAGCCATGGCATTCCGAGATTGGCAGTCAACCAATTTTCTAAGACTTTATTTTCTGAAAGATTTGGTTGAATAAACGCGTTTAATTCTTTTTGAATTTCATATTCTGGAACCGTCGGAAAATCAAGTAAGGCCGCATAAAACTTTACGGCTTCCCAAGATAGCCAAGTATCTTTTTCTCGAACGGCAAAAACATAAAAATACGATTCCAAATCCGCATATTCAATTGAATGAATCCCGTACAAGTTTTCTCCAAAAATTTCAAGATCTTTTAAGTCATCTTTTATTAATTTCCAACGATCACGTAAGGGTTTGTCCCAAGGATGTTCTGTTGGTGTGGTATGAGATCGAGCAAATAAACCATGCTTATTAAAACAGTTATTTTGTCCATCTAATTTTTCGGTTAATACCAACTGTTCCATTTTAGCAAACGAAGAAAGATAACCATCCGGCATAAACCGATCATCAGAGGTAGTCCCTAGACTAATCTTAGCATGTAAACTCCTGGCATATTTTCTTGACTCGTTCATTTTTTATCTTATCTCGTTTCCAAAGAAAATACAAATATGTTAGAGAATTAGTTTCCAAAGTATAAACTATTTTCCAAACTTAAGAGATTAATTCACCAACCGAATTACGAGTAGTCTTCCATAATATCCATTACGTTGCATAGCGCTAATAGTTAAGTTATATTTGTAGATTCAAGTAAAATTTTTATTAAACAAAATAGACATGAGAAATTTTCAAATACTTTCCCTTTTCTTTTTTTTATTAGTATTCGTTTTTACCAGTTGTTCATTAGACGAAGATCCAATTCCGGATGTTGAGCAAGTAGTCTTTAACCTTAATGAAGATTTTGAAAATTGGTTGATATCATTTGATAGTGTTGGACAAATGATTACCTACAGAAATAGTGAAGACTCTGTGGCAGTGATCGAAGTAGAGCGTACTTATAATCGAGGTACAGAAAATTATACGGATTGTAGAGTTGAAGATCGACAAGTACAATGTGAATTTAAATCGATCAATATTGCTTTTCCAGAGGATGCACATCCTGAGGAATATCAGGTGTTTATAAGTATTTTCTTGATAGCTCCAGATGACCTTAGAGTTATGGCCAACCGAACTGGCTTAAATGCTGCTATTGCTAGAATTGGTGGAGATCCTGTTGAGGTAGTTTCCGAAATACCAGATAATTATAACGCTATTTACCAATCAAACTACCTTTACAATGGCGTCAATAGACCAGCAGTGATTAGTGAAAACATTACCCTTGAGAACGTTCCTCCAGGCGCTATCATCGGCCCTAAAAGAATGATAATTGTTAAAGGTATTGGAGTGGTAGAATGGGAAGATTATAATGGTAACCTTTGGATTTTAGAAGATTAAAATTTTATTTTATGACACCTTATCAAACGCTTCCACCTTCACCAAAAAAACTAACCGAAGGAAATATTCTAGCTCGACTGGTAGATGGAATTGGATTTAGGTATCGAGTGGCCACAGAAGGTTTTACTCAAAAAGAAATTGACTTTTGTCCGATTGAAGGAAGCATGAATATGATGCAATTATTGGATCATATTTATAAATTAGTTGCTTGGACTGGAACTACGTTTAAATTAGATTTCACTAAAAAACAAACGCTTACCAGTTTCGAAGAATATCGTTTAGAAACGCTTTCGCTATGTCAAGCATTTAGTGACCACTTAAAAACTTTGACTCATAAAGAAATCAATGCAGTTTCTGTGTATTCAAAAAGAAAGGCGAGCAATCTACAAGATTACTCGCCTTTTTCATTTGATTTTTAAACTGCCGCAAGGCAAGTAGCAAACTTCTTAAACCTTAGAAATTAACAAAGGCAATCATATTGATTTGGTCACGACCGTCTCCCCTGAAAAATTGGTTCATATAGCCAAGTTCTAATCGCAACCCTTTATTAATGCGACAGCCGACTCCTCCGTAGAGGCGGTTTCTGTCAAAGACATTGTCTTTCGAATTTAAAAATATCTCATTGTATGCTGATAAATACCACTCCTGAGTTTTTTCCTCCGTTGGAGTTGTCAGCGGATAATTTACTGCTAAAAAATATCGGTATCGCATCTTAAATTTTTCAGCAACAAATCGTTGCTCAAACCTGTAACGATGCTGTACCTTAAATTTACCAATCTTCTGTTTGGTGATAAATTGTTGAAAAATTCGATGCTCATCAACTCCTTCCTTCTCATCGACTCCAATGTAATTTTCACTTCGAATAAAACCATATCCTAATAAAAAATTATTATTACCGGGTGTAAGATTGTACCCTACTCCAGTTCGAAGCAATAATTGTTCTAAATCACCTATTGCATTGTAGTTTCGATACTGAACTTCATGGTGAATATTCCATCGATCATTGACTTTTTTACTACCGATGTAAATCAGCCAATTACCTAAATTACTATCCTGTCCGACCAGAAAAATTGGCAACAATATCATTGCTGATATTGCTGCCAATTGCTTGAAAAATTTAATAATCATCAAAAAAAGATTTAGTTTAAAAAAGATAAAATACTCAAAATATATTTATTCAGAGAACATTAACTTACCTTTTTCCACTAATTCTGGTTTTGGAGCAAGGCGGAAAAATTCAATAAAACTTTCTGGATTTTCCACGTTACCTCGTTCCGAGACGAGTTTGATATCAATATTTCGATTCTTTGCTTTGATGGCAAAATCTTCTAAAATTTCAATAATATCATTATCTAAATATCTAGTTTTTCTTACATCTAACTCTAAGAAAGAATTTACAGGAAGTTGATCTAACTCTTTTAGAATCGCTCCCTTATTAAAGAAAGTTACTTCTTCCGCTAAAGTCATTTTAATTTTGTGGCGTCCATTGCTATTGTCTTCCACATGTAGAAAGTGAGAATTTTGGTAGCTCTTGATCAAAATAACCACAATACCTACGGCAAGTCCCATCCCGATACCGATTAATAAATCTGTAAATACAATTCCTAATACCGTAACCATAAATGGTACAAACTGCTTCCATCCTAAACCATACATCACTTTAAATAAACCTGGCTTTGCCAACTTAAATCCAACGATTAATAGAATAGCTGCTAAAACAGATAATGGAATCATATTTAGCAATCCTGGGATTAACACTACAGAAATCAATAACAACATACCGTGAATAATAGCAGATGCTTTGGTTTTTCCACCGGATTGAATGTTAGCTGAACTACGGACAATTACTTGTGTGATTGGTAATCCTCCAATCATACCTGAAATGATGTTTCCAGTACCTTGTGCCATCAGTTCTCGGTTGGTTGGTGTCACTCTTTTTTCAGGATCTAATTTATCGGTTGCTTCCACGCATAATAAGGTTTCCAAACTGGCGACCAAAGCAATAGTAAAAGCCGTTACCCAAATAGCAGGATTACCAATTTCTCCAAAATTTGGAAAACTAAACTGCCCTAAAAAAGAATCAAAATCAGAAGGAATCGGAACGTTCACTAAATGATTAGACTCAATACCATAAGTAGTACCTTTGGTTGCCATAAAATAAATTATTCCTAAGAGTACCGCTACAAATGGTCCTTGTACGATCTTAAAAAATTTGGCCTTTTTGGCCAATACTTTATCCCAAAACAACATGATCGACAAACCAATAATCGCAATAATCGTTGGTCCCATGCTGATGTTTTGCATGAGCATAGAAAGTTCAGAAAAGGTAGTTTCACCATCTGCCTGAAGAAAAGCAAAATCTCCTTCGGCCACCACATCATACCCAAAAAAGTGTGGAATTTGTTTTAGAATGATAATAATACCAATCCCCGTCAACATTCCTTTGATCACTGAAGATGGAAAATAATATCCAATAACTCCTGCTTTTAAAAGTCCAAAAACTAATTGGATAACTCCTCCTAAAACAACCGCTAATAAGAAATTCTCAAAACCTCCTAAAGTTCCAATAGCTGTTAAAACGATGGCAGCCAATCCAGCCGCTGGACCACTTACGCCAATGGCAGAACCACTTAAGGCTCCTACCACGATACCACCAACAATTCCTGCAATTAAACCAGAAAAAAGTGGTGCTCCACTTGCCAATGCAATTCCTAAACACAGTGGCAATGCCACAAAAAATACGACCACACTTGATGGCAAATCACTTTTTATATTCCCAAAAAAGGAAGTTGAATTATTATCTGTACTCATTTTGTTATTAATTTTTTTAAATAATTATTTTTTTAAAATAGAAAAGGGTTTTAACTACAAACAAGAATTGGTTTGTAGGTTATTAAATTCCCCTAGTAATTAAATTCTTGGATAAATTACTAATTGAAAAAATCTCTAACCTATAGAAATCTACGTTTCAATTAATTTAAAAGATGGAGTATTGAAAATTGGTTTTAAACTTCCGGAGGCGGAGTCGTTTGATCAAGATATGGTTTTGAAAATATAGATCTTTCTAGTTGAACAAAAGTTCTAGAAAAAATGTCATCCTCTTCTAAGGAACAATTTAATAAAATTTCGATTTTTTTATCTTTTTCAGATTTTTCTTTAGAATCCTTTTCCCCTTCTCCATCTACTACTGAATCGATCATACATACACCAAAAACTTCCGCTGCCAAGGCAGTGATGATAACCTCCATAGATACAAGGAGTGCAAAAAATACGGCAATGAGTATAAATTTATTCATATTCTCGTAAAAGGATAAATGCTTTAGTTTTTTGAGTGTTTTTTGCAATTTAGTGCAAATATAACAAAAAAGACAGCATTACTGTCTAATTTGTACGTATAATTGTCCTATATGTTTCATATATTGACACCAAATACAGTACATAAGAACGTAAATAAACTAAAACTGTTCATTTTGGAGATAAAATTTAACTTAAATAAGCGTCTTTTTTTGAAAGACCCACAAGATTCGGAGCTGGGAAAAAAAATGATTGAGCATAGTATCATTCTTTTTGATGAAGTAGGATTTGAGTCTTTTACCTTTAAAAAGTTGGCAATAGCGATTAATTCAACGGAAAAGTCTATTTATCGATATTTTGAGAATAAGCATTTTATGTTACTCTTTCTCAGTTCTTGGTATTGGGAATGGGTCAAATATTTGATTGAAATTAATAGTAGAAATATTGAAAATCCAGAGCGCAAACTAGAAATCGCTATTCAAAATTTGGTCAACGCTACCGACGAAAATCCGGGAAATAAATATATAAACGAGCATATTTTACATAAAGTCGTCATCAAAGAAGGTGGAAAAGCTTATCATATTCATGAGGTAGATGATGAGAATAAAGCAGGTCTATTCTATTCTTATAAATCTTTGGTTAAATTGGTTTCTGAGATCATTTTAGAGATCGATCCAAAGTTTCCATACAGTCTTAGTTTATCAAGTAATCTATTCGAGATGGCCAATAATCAAATTTATTTTGCGGAACATCTGCCACGACTCTCCAGTATTTGTTGTGGTAAAAACATCAATGACGACCTGATCAAAATGCTGTCTTATTTCGTTTTTAAAATTTTAGACAAAAAAACAGTTTTAGCCGATTAGTTCTAGTCCCTTATTTCATTGACATTTGGTATCTTTAACTAAGTGTGTCTCTTGCCCCCCGCATCTATGATCCTAAAGGATAGCCAGCGCTCAGACACACTTTAGGGAACATCCCCGACATTTTCCTAATTCAACTAAACCCGTTTAAAAGAATTCACGTCTATTTCCTCATTCCTATTCCTATCCCTATTCCTATTCCTATTCCTATTCCTATCCCTATTCCTATTCCTATTCCTATTCTAATTCCTATTCCTATTCCTATTCTAATTCCTATTCTAATTCTAACTCTAATTCATCCCCTATTTCT
Source organism: uncultured Saprospiraceae bacterium (assembly GCA_937927835.1). Taxonomy (GTDB): domain Bacteria; phylum Bacteroidota; class Bacteroidia; order Chitinophagales; family Saprospiraceae; genus JALZUU01. Next base: position 18,109 of record CALGJS010000088.1, read on the forward strand.
TCCGGAATCCACCAAATAATTTTCCTCTAAAATAAACCAATAATCCTAAGATGATGATCAATGGCCAAATCGCAACGATTCCTATTACTAGGTCTTGAATCAATTCCCAACCATTACCAAAACTTGATTTTATTTTACTAAAAAAAGAAGTCTTATATCGGTTTGGCTGTTTAGCGAATGGGATTTTTTCATAAACATCTAAATGTACTTGACTCATCGCTGCACGCGTATTCAAAAATTTTAGACGACCTTCGATAGACTCTATCTCTTCTTGGATCACTCGAATTTTTTCTTCGGCATTAAGAATCTCTTTTACCGTTTGTGCACGATTTCGGAGAATCTCAACATATCGATCTCGTACTTCTTTTTTGGTTTTTAGTCTGGTAGAAATATCATAAAATTCCTCCGTTACATCTTGAGCATTGATCCGAGTATAATCCGTATAAACAGATTGAGATTTAAGGCCTTCCAAAAAACCATCAAGATTTTCTGCAGGAATACTAACCTGCATTCTATTCGTAAGTTCTCTAGTAGAATTCGTGTGATTCATACTGGTAATAAAACCATTTTGCTGTTTTGTCAACTGCTCGATATAAGCTGTTGTTACATTCAGATCTTCTGTTTGGAATCGAGTATTCACCGTACGTAAAATCTTTCGATCAACTTTTGGTTCATAAGTTTGTGAAGCTTGCGATGATTGGTCAAAGCTCGTTGCTTCTGCTTCCTCCATAGTGTAGTCATCCATCTCTGGTGCCATTGCAGGTTCTGGAGACATTTCTTTGGCTAAACCAAAATTTCCACTACGATCATTTGAACAAGCCAATACTAAGAGTGGAATCAGTAGAAAGAAAATTAACTTTTTCATGTTGTTTATTTTTTATTTTCGACGAAACTGTCTTGTAAATAAAATA
>CALGJS010000089.1 GCA_937927835.1 uncultured Saprospiraceae bacterium
TTCTGTCAAATTACTTACAGACAATCCTATTTCGAATTGTTGGCTCTGAAAGTAAATTCCTGCGTTAAAAATTGGAGCCATTGCTCTAACTTTAACTTGGGGAAGTGATCCATCGTTATGCTCAATATTAGCGGGGTCGTCGCTATAGAATCCGTCCGGAGCTCTTAATTGAGTTCCATCCAGTGATTTTTCCAGTAATCCACCGGATAATCCTATTGTGAGAAGATGCTGTTTACCTACTGGTAACCAGTAATTATAGCTAGCCGTTGCGGAAGTCGTTCGCTCGGGGCCCTGCTCTTCATTTTCAATATTTATGCCAAATCCTCCATTTAATCTATACATTGGCAAGTGTGCATTTACGGTTTGTATAGTCGGTGATCCTGGCAAATCTACCCACTGTTTTCGATAAACGCCTGTAAGGCTCAGACTATTGTCCAAACCAGCATAAGCAGGGTTAAAATTATACTTATTTAATGAAAACAAACTGTATTGTGGCACCTGTTGTGCTCCCAACGAAATACTAACCAAGTAAATAATTAAACAAGTAATTGTTTGTTTCATACAAGAATGATTACCAAAAGATTAGTTTAGGTGAGTTAGATAAAAAAATTCTATGGTTACTGTTTTACTAAACTACTAAATTATTAGCATAGATGCTTTGCAAGTACTGATCCTTTGTACGGCTATTTTCATCTTTGTTGTCTTTTTAACAAAAATTATATTAAAAAATCAATTTCTAGATTATCATAGGCTATTAATACGTTAGGGGGTAATGTTTGTTCTACAGACTGGTGTAACCCCATTTTATGGCTAAGATGGGTAAGATAAGCGCGCGTGGGATTAATTTTTTCGATGAATCCTAAAGCCTGAGAAAGATTAAGGTGTGAATGATGCTCTTTTTGATGTAAGGCATTGACAACAAGTAATTCCGTACCCATTAGTTTTTCTAATTCTTGATCACTCATCGTCTTTATGTCTGTCAAATAGGTAAAATTACCAATTCGAAAACCAAAAACCGGCAATGTCCCATGTAAGGCTTCGATAGGAATAATGATAGTCTCTCCAATCTGAAAAGGCGTATCCACTTCGATATCTCGAAATACAACCGAAGGTGCTCCTGGGTAAGGATTATCACTAAAAACGTATGGAAATCTTCTTTTTACATCATTTTGCACACTCAAACGAGCATAAATCGGCATATCTTTTCCAGAACGGAAATTAAATGGTCGGACATCATCCAATCCAACAACATGATCATTGTGCTCATGGGTTAGCAAAATCCCATCTAAATGATCCACCTGAGCCCGTAACATTTGCTGTCTAAAATCTGGACCAACATCAATCACTAGGTGTTGTTCATTAATTTTTAGAAGAACTGCACACCGAAGACGCTGGTCACGAAAATCATCAGAGGTGCAAACTGGACAATCACAACCGATGATTGGAATTCCCTGCGAAGTTCCGGTTCCTAAAAATCTAATCTTCAATATCTATTGATTTTCAGGAGTTACTTCTGGCGTCTCTTCTTTACTTTCCTCCTCTGTCGTTTCAGAATTTGTTTCTGCTACAACTTTCTCTTCAGAATCTTCCGCTTCTTCCCCATTTTCTTTTGCGTTAAAAACCTCTGTCAACTGACCATATAGTTTTTGTTCTTTTTCTTCCAATGTTTCTGGATCAACTTCCACATTGCCCAATATTTCGATCAAACAGTTGATTCGAGCTTCTGCATCATAAAATTTATTGATCACAGCGATTCGCTTATTTTCCACGATACAATAACCGGATTGAAAATTTCCTCGCTCGTAGCGAATAGTATATTTAATACTATTAAAAAGTTCTTCTACTTTCTTAAGTGTATGTTTAGTATATTTAATCATGCGTTTATTTGACAAATATCAAAAAGATAATATTGAATGATAATGAGGCTTTCGCTTCATGCGTTTCAATAGAACATGTCTATTGTTTATATTGAAGTTGTTTTCGAATTCTTAAACAACTTCAGTATCTTCGCAAATATAAGGAATGAAATTGTTCAATGTTTACCCAATTCCAAATTTTAAATTAAAAAGATGATCATGCGATTTATTGTTTTTTGCTTTTTCACCATGATATTCGCCACTACTACCCTCTCCGCACAAGAGGCAGTTGAACGACGATTTAAGGGAGGTCTCGTGGGAGGTTTCAACCTTTCGCAGATTGAAGGCGACGATGCTGCAGGTTATAATAAGATTGGCCTACAAGGTGGTGCACGAGTAGCAATTATTCTAAAAGAGAAAATGGATTTAGGGATAGAATTGTTATTCAGCCAACGTGGTAGTGCTGCCCGTAATGAAAACCAAGGGCGCTTTGCTTTTAAACTTACCCTCAATTATATCGAAGTTCCAGTATTATTTAATTATATGGATTGGCAAGCCGAAGACGAAGATTACTATCGCCTCCACTTTCATGCTGGCTTTTCTTACGGACGATTGATTAGTTTTAAAACCGATGAATTTAGCAATCTTATCATTCTCGAAGATTTCATTAGAGATAATGATGTTAGTTGGATGGCAGGTGCGACCTATTATATCAACAAAAACTTAGGAGTCACGGCTCGTTACAGTCGGTCACTTTATCCTTTTTTTGTACCAGACGAAACGTCCCCTAATGCAAAACCATTAATCGGTTACCAGCTTACTTTTCAGACGGTTTATATGTTTTAAACTTAATAGCATTTCACAACACCTCAACAACCTGACTGCCGTAGGCAGTTTCAATAACTAGTTTATGCGTTTATTTTTTTCCTCCTTTTTTGCCCTATTAATTCTTGCCTGCAACGCACCTAAACCGGACACAGCAACCAAACCGGAGCAGACCGCTCCCGTCACTGAATCTCCAACAGTTCCTGCCGTTACTACCGGACCTATGCTACCTAGTATCAGTCAAGAATTTATGCAAATGCTTTGGGAGAATACTTCATATATCGATTATACTTTTTATACGCTTCCAATGAGTATGAGTTTTGATAATCAACCAGCCATTCAAAACGTACTGGCGCACCTCGAAGCTACTCCAGTTGCGATACCTTCGACCTGTAAACCAACTGGTCGTGCTTTTTTTCAAAAGGATGGAGAAGACCTTGGCGTAGCAGAATTTTATTTACATACTGACTGTAGATGTTTTGTTTTTCTAAAAGACGGAAAACCCGCACATTCCAATCGAATCAAAGATAAGGGGCTTGAGTTTTACCAAAACTCTATCCGACAAGCGGTACAGCAAACCCAACAAAATGCTCAATAATAATAACCGCTACGGAGTAATCGATTTAGGAACAAACACCTTTCATTTATTGATTATTGAAAAATCTTCTATTGGAATTTCTCGTGAAATAGCTAGAGAAAGAATTTTTATAAAATTAGCCAGCGAAGGCATCGAAACCATCGGTGCAGCTCCTTTCCAACGAGGACTCAAAGCCATGATGCGTTTTAGTGAAATTCTAAAAGAATATCAGGTATCAAAAATCAAAGCCATCGGTACCGCCGCGTTACGAACTGCTAGTAATGGCGAAGAGTTTGTCCAACTTATTTTCGAAAAAACAGGCATTCCAATAGAACTGATTGACGGCACGGAGGAAGCCAGACTTATTTATCAGGGTGTCAAAGAAGCTTTTCCAATTGGTGAAAAAAAAGTGCTCATCATGGATATCGGAGGCGGTAGTGTCGAATTTATTATTGCCAATCAATCTGGTATTAAATGGTCACAGAGTTTTCCAATTGGTGTAGCCGTTTTATTTAAAAATTTTCATAGAGATGATCCTATCTCATCCGATGAAATTCAAGCAATAAATACACATCTAACGCAGATTCTTGCCCCCCTTTTCGAGGCGCTAAAAGATCATTCTGTAGATAAATTAATTGGTGCTTCTGGTACCTTTGATGTGATAGAATTATTCCTTTCTGAAAAAGATACCACTGCTCTTTTCGCTACCGTCCCAGTTGAGGCTTATACTAAATTTTCAAAAAAAATAATTCATACTTCCGTTGCCGAACGACTTGCACTCCAACGACTACCCGACTCGCGTGCAGACCTGATCGTAGTTGCGCTTGTACTCATCAACTTTATTATTGACGCAGTCGACATTCATAGCATCGTTACTTCTGCCTATGCTATGAAAGAGGGCATTCTAGCCGAAATGACTTAATTTTAGACTAGACTAACTTTTTTCTTTGATTATATTAATTCTCTGTTTATCTTTGTAAAAAAAGCATAGAATGGATATTTGGATGGCATTGATGGAATTACCGGAGATTTATCGAACGGAACCGATATTTCAACGAGCCTTGGTTGCTGCGATTATGGTAGGGATTACTTGTGGCATTTTGGGATGTTTTTTTGTTTTAAGAAATATGTCTCTAATTGGCGATGCTTTATCGCACGCTATTTTACCAGGTCTTGTCTTTGCTTTTATGCTTGTTGGATATAGTACGATTGGTTTTTTTATTGGGTCAACGATTGCAGGAATGATCACTGCTGTTATGATTACCTGGATCTCCCAAAATGTCCAAACAAAAGCCGATGCCAGCATTGGAATTGTCTTTACGTTTATGTTTGCCATTGGAATTATCGGCATCTCAAGAGTCGCACGAGTGCATGCAGATGGAGGAGATACTTCACCGCATATTGATATGCAGCATTTTCTATTTGGAAATTTATTAGGAGTAGAAACAACAGATTTATTTTTGACTGCGGCCGTCATGCTCTATGTTATAATTTCGATTTATCTTTTCTACCGTTATTTATTTGTAGCTACCTTTCAAGAAGTAATCGCTGAGACCATGGGAATTTCTGTAAAGTCTTTACATTATTTTTTAATGCTACTATTGTCATTTACGGTGGTGGCTTCTTTACAAACGGTTGGTTTGATTCTAGTTGTTGCCATGTTGATCACGCCTGCTTCTACGGCTCTTTTATTATCTGATAACTTAAAAAAGGTGATTACTCTTTCTGGAATTATCGGTGCGATTACTGGATTTATTGGAATGTCTTTGGCCATTGTTTTCGATGCACCTCCAGGCCCAGCATTGGTGGTAGTTGTTTCGTTTATGTTTTTCCTAACAGCCATGTTCGCTCCCAAGAAGGGATATATTTTTCGACTTTTACAAAAAAGAAAATTAGAGAAAAAAATTCAGCAGGAAGATATTTTAAAGCAAACTTTCAGACTTGGAGAAAAGGGTCCAATTACAAAAGAAAAATTGATGCAAAAACTTGCTTTTACTGCTGCTCTATTAGGAAAAAACCTTAATAGATTGAGAAAGAAAGGTCTAGTTGAAAATACAAAACAAGAAATCATTCTCACCGAAGAAGGTAAAAAAGAAGCCAAAAGATTGGTCCGAGCACACCGACTTTGGGAAACTTATATGGTTCAACAAATGGGTATGACCGAAGAACAAATTCACGAGGAAGCTGAAAAATATGAGCATTTACTAACGGACGATATGATTGAAGAGGTAGACGAAAAATTAGGATATCCTTCTACCGATCCACACGGTTCTAGAATTCCTACTCGGAAAGATCATCCAGACTTTCCACTCTCTCATTTAGCACCTGAAAGTCTTGCAAAGATTGACGAAGAACAGATCAGTGAAACCGTCTTCAACGAACTTCGAAAACTGGGATTACTACCAGACACAAATATTGAAGTATTAGAGCGAACGCCTAAAGTTATCAAAGTGAATTTGAATGGAAATACCGTAGAGGTGCCCGTAAAATTAGCTAGAGAAATAAATATTAAAGTTCCTTAGACAGTAGTAGGATTATCGAAATCATTGTCCGATTGCTTATCCTTATCCAATCGATTGAATAATCCATTCAGTCGATACATTTCATCCAAGGTATCATCCAAAAAGAAATTAAGTTCAGGTACGCGTCGCATATGACGTTTTACCCGGTGGGCCAATGCCTGACGTAGCTTTTGATTGCTTGCTTCCATTTGCAAAACAACGGACTGCTTGTCTTCTACATTATATACACTGAGGTAGATTTTGGCAATACCCATATCTGGTGATAATCTAACAGAAGTTACCGTTACCATTGGTTCATTACCATATATATATCCTCCTTCATTCTGCAGTACGATGCTAAAATTTCTGCGTACCACCTCTCCCACTTGTTTTTGTCTTTTCGATTCCATAATACAAATTTACTAATAAAGACTATCGATTGAAAATTTTATTCCAATGATAGAAATTGTTTTACCATAGATAAACCCTAGCTAAGCTATTTTTGTTTTAAAAAAAAATATTTAAGTATTTTAAAACAATTCGATTTACAAAGATTACTTTTGCTTTAATAATTTCGTTTACATAATGTCTAATCACCAAAACATACTAAAAAGTTCCCTCACCTACCTAAAAGGGGTTGGTCCGAAACGAGCGGAACTGCTCAAAACGGAATTACGAATCTTCACCTATGAGGATCTTTTGCATCATTATCCCTTTCGTTATGTTGATAAAACTCAATTTCATAAGATCGGTAATCTTCGCCCAGACAGCGAAACGGTTCAATTAAAAGGGATCCTTCGACGACTGACCAACGAAGGTAGTGGACGAGGTAAACGACTCGTCGGTCGATTGCGAGATGAAACAGGTGCCATAGAGTTAGTATGGTTTAAAGGTGCACAATGGATTGAAAAAGCCTTGACGGTAGGTATGGAATATGTGGTCTTTGGAAAGATTAATAATTTCCGTGGTAGCCTCAATTTACCTCATCCTGAGATGGAAGCGGTTTCGGTTGCCAATACTAAACAAGCACCTACTTTTGCTCCTGTTTATTCTAGTACCGACAAATTAAATAATAGTGGCTTAGATATGAAAGCCCGTCGAAAAATGATGGTACATCTATTAGGCCAAATAACTCCCAACGATCTACCCGAAAATCTTCCCGATTATCTGGTTAAGAAATTTAAATTTCCTTCTCGTTTTTTGTCGATTCGTCAAATTCATTTCCCAAAATCACAGGCAGAGTTAGACCTCGCAATCAAGCGATTAAAATTTGAAGAATTATTCCTGTTACAATTGCGTTTATTACAATTAAAAAAAGGTAGAAAGACTTCTATTCGCGGATATGCGTTTGATACCATTGGAGAACATTTTAATAGTTTTTTCAATACTAAACTTCCCTTCGAATTAACGGGTGCCCAAAAAAGAGTGATCAAAGAAATCCGTAGAGATATGGGGGCCGGTGTTCAGATGAATCGATTATTACAAGGAGATGTGGGTAGTGGAAAAACCATCGTAGGTTTGATGTGTATGCTCATCGCCTTGGATAATGGTTTTCAGGCTTGTATGATGGCTCCGACCGAAATTTTGGCGCAGCAACATTATACAGCACTCCAAGAATATTTAGAAGATAGTCCGCTAAAAGTTGGTTTTCTTTCTGGTAGTATCAAGGGAAAGAAACGAAAAGCTTTGTTGGAAGAATTAGCTGCTGGAGATATTCACATTCTGGTTGGGACACATGCCCTGATTGAGGACTGGGTCGTTTTTAAAAATCTAGGGTTGACCATCACCGACGAGCAACATCGATTTGGGGTAGCACAACGAGCTAAGCTGTGGATGAAGAGTAAGCCCTACCCTCCGCATGTTTTGGTAATGACAGCCACTCCGATTCCAAGAACCTTGGCGATGACTTTATATGGTGATCTTGATATTTCTGTAATCGATGAATTACCTCCTGGCCGAAAAGAAATTAAAACCATCCATCAAACCGAAAATAATAGATTGCGGATGATTGGATTTATGAAACAAGAGATCGCCAAGGGTCGACAGGTTTATGTAGTATATCCGTTGATTGAAGAATCTTCTACTTTAGATTTATTAAATTTAGAAGAAGGATTTGAAAGTTTGAGTAGAGATTTTCCGATAGATCAAGGATTTCAAATTAGTGTCGTACACGGTCGAATGAAAGCCAAAGACAAAGATTTTGAAATGCAACGATTCGTTCGTGGTGAAACTCAGATTATGGTCGCTACCACCGTAATTGAAGTAGGAGTAAACGTACCGAATGCCTCTGTGATGGTCATTGAAAATACGGAACGCTTCGGTTTATCGCAGTTACATCAATTACGAGGTCGAGTTGGTCGAGGTGCCGATCAGTCTTATTGTATATTAATGTCTAGTTTTAAACTCAGCAAAGAGGCTAAATTTAGGATAGAAACCATGGTTCGAACGAATAACGGCTTTGATATTTCAGAAGCAGATTTAAAGCTACGAGGTCCTGGTAATATCGAAGGAACCCAACAAAGTGGTATTTTAGACTTTAAAATTGCAAATCTTGCACAGGATGGAAAAATCTTGCAAGTAGCTCGTGAAATTGCTACGCGTATCTTAGAAGACGACCCTAAATTAGAGAAACCACACCATATATCGTTAAGAAAATATTTAGAAACCCACGGCAAGAAAATTAAATTATGGAGCAGAATCTCTTAAAATCACGTTAATTGCCCGAAAAGGCACCGTTTTGGTGTTACATCAGCCATTATTAATAGTCTAAGAATCAAACCTTTAACCCTCGAATTCTATTATAAAAATACTATATAACAGTTTTCAACCTAAAAACGTTAGGTTACTGGGATTAAAACCGACAGACATGAATACTAGAAAGCTAATAAACATATCAACATCGCGACTGCTGACGCTTACCTTCAGCCTGCTATTTCTTCTGTTGCTGGGAACCACTGTACTAGCCAACGACACGAAACCGGCAGATTTTCGGACTACGGTAGACGGACCACATGTTTTCTATAAAGGAGACAAGATCAGTGTACGCAACTTTATGATTTCTGCTAATCTTTGTCAGATGGAGGAGGAAACTTTTGCAGCAGACGACTTTATCAGTCTATTTTGTAAAATAGATCCTGCTGGTCAGATCGGTTTTAAATTTCCATTAAGAAAAGAACATAAACCTGCTGCTTCGGTTTATCCTGAAGTAGATAAGTTATTTGCGATCTCTGATATCGAAGGTAATTTTAGCGCTTTTGCTTCTACTTTAAAAAGCAATGGTGTAATTGATGACCGCTTCCGATGGAGCTTTGGAGACGGACATCTAGTGCTTAATGGAGATTTCTTTGATCGTGGTGAACATGTAACCGCTACGCTATGGTTAATTTATAAATTAGAAGCTGAAGCAGAAAGAGCAGGTGGTAAAGTACACTTTGTGATTGGGAATCACGAAGAGATGAATATGCGTGGTGACGAACGATTTGCCGTTACTAAATACAAAAGAGTCGCAGAAAAAATGGAGATGCCAATTCGAGATCTCTACGAAAAAAATACAGAACTAGGACGTTGGTTACGAACCAAAAATATCGTAGTAAAAATTGGTAATACAATCTTTACACACGGAGGTATCTCTCCTGCTTTTGCAAATAGTGGATTAACTTTAGAAAAAACAAATCAAATCGCACAGCAATTTATGGGAGAGTCTTTTAGACTAATTGAGTTACAGTCTAATAATAAGATTACACCAATGGTTTTTGCGAAAGATGGGCCGTTATGGTATCGAGGTTATTTTAAAGAGGATCTAAGTATCGACGATTTACAGGGTGTACTCGACGTTTACAAAGCAGAACATATTATCGTAGGTCATACCATTGTGGAGGAGATCGCACCTATGTATGATGGTCGACTAATTCCGATTGATGTAAAACATGCCAAGCAAGTAAAAACAAAGGGCTTTAATGCTATTTTAAAAACAGGACCTAAATCTTTTTTCAGAGTAAATGCAGTAGGAGATAAAGAAGAAATGATCATGGTAGTTGAGGAAGAGGAAGTTCCCGCTATGGTTGATCAACAAGCGGAGCCTGCTCCAGATTCTGATCTAGGTTTAGTTGAAGCATCAACTGATGTTGTACCCGTTAACGAAAGAATTGAAAAACCGGTAGCTACAAAAAAGGAAAAAGAAAAAGTAGACGATGGAATTCCAGTGGTACTAAAAGCCATTGATGAAGGAAATTTAATGGTGTTAAAAGGTTACCTGTACGATCATGATATTGATGCTCCTTTTGAAGGAGAAAAATTCACCTTATTACATTTTGCGATTGGTCGTTCTAAATTAGATATGGTAAAATTCCTACTAGACCAAGATGCTGATCCAGACATTTTATATCAAGATAAAACAGCCTTAATGTATGCCATCAAAAACAATAAAACGGATATTATCAAATTCTTGGTAGATCTTGGAGTAAGTGTAAAAGTTGAAAACAAAAGATCTAAAACAGCGCTACATTACGCTGCTCAACATAGCACTCCTGAGATTGCTCGACTGTTATTAGAAAATGGCGCGAAGGCTACTCATCGCGATGCTAGCGGTCAAACGCCACTGATGGTAGCAGAAGCAAAGAAAAATATTCCAGTGGCGAAATTGCTGAATGGATTGTAGAGACAAAAAAAAACGTAAAAAACGTAGATACAAGGCAATGCCTTGTATCTACGTTTTTTTTTACCCCGTTTTTCATTCCAACCCTTTTTCAACCCGTTTCAATTTTAGGTTCACAATGAATCGGAAAATTAACCGATCGAGCAATAAAGCAAAGCGTATGGGCTTTTTTGTGTAGGGAATTTGCTAATTCAATTTTTTCTTTTTTTTCAATCGTCACTTCTGGTCTCAGCGTAACTTCTGTAAACTGGCCACCGCCATCTTCATTCTCTTCCATAATTCCACTAGCGTCATCCTGATAATTCGTAACGACGATACCTTCGGTCGAACATAGGTGAAGATACCAAAGTAAGTGACAAGAGGACAAAGCAGCGACCAATTGTTCTTCCGGATTATGGCAAGTTGGATCTCCTAAAAAAGCAGGATCAGAAGACCCTTTGATGGTTGGTTTATTTTCTATTTGAATTTCGTAGCTACGATCATAGGCACGGTATGTCTTAGTACCTTCCCCACGATTGCCCATCCAAATTGTTTTGGTAAAATATCGGTGTTGTTTTTTCAAGAGGTTTCTTTTTTATTTTTAACCTTCTTATTTTGAAGGCTTGGAAATTTTTGATTTTATGCCCAGCTGCCTACTGACTTTCCCGCAAGTGTGCGGGATAAACTCTGAAGGAAGAACCATATTTCCTAAGAATCCAAGTCTACCATTTTATGCTGATCGCTCTTTAGTTTTCGTTTTAATAAAGGTGGCACGGAAAACCTTTGTCCATAACGTTTTTCAAAAACCTTACATCGATCCACAAATTCTTGGAGACCATATTCATCAATATATTGTAGAGCACCGCCTTTAAAAGCAGGGAAACCCCATCCAAGAATACTTCCTAAATTTGCTTCTGCAACTGTACCAATTACTTTTTCTTGTAAACACCAAACGGCTTCAATCACTTGAGCAAAAAGCAATCTTTCAATCAATTTTTTACGATCATAAGAAGTTTTAGTACTAGGAAAATGTTCACTCAATGCTGGCCAAAGGTAGGTTTCTCCTTCGGAATGTTCATAGAATCCTCCTCCTTTTCGGCTACCCAGCCTTTCTAATTCATCGATCATTTTTCGACAAACAGAAACGGCAGGATGCTGTACATATTTACTACCGTAGAGTTCGGCAGCTTGTTCTTCGTACTTGACCACAATCTCCAATGACACCTCATCTGCCAGTGATAAAGCACTTCGAGACATTCCAGCTTGCTTACCCAAATTTTCAATCAGCGCAGGACTGTATCCTTCACTCAACATGGTGATGCCTTCTAAGATATAAGTATTCTGAACCCGTGCGGCATAAAATCCCCAGTTGTCCTTTACGATGATTGGCGTTTTACGAATTGCACGAACAAAATCAAATGCTCGAGCAACCGTTTCATCTGAGGTAGCTTCTCCTTTGACGATTTCTACCAAGTGAACTTTATCCGCTGGAGCAAAAAAGTGCAGCCCAATAAAGTTTGCCGGACGCACCGCACTGGCCGCTAATTTTGTAATCGGAATTGAAAGTGTATTGGAAGCATAAAACGCATATTCATCCATGTGCACTTCTGCTTCACGAAGCACTTTTGCTTTTAGATTTTTATTTTCAAAAACAGCCTCAATCACCAAATCACAAGTTTCAAATTCTGCTGATTGGTCTGTCGTCGTCATTTTTTTCAGCAAGGCGATCTTTTCTTCTGTTAGAATTTTTCCTTCCTGAACGATATCTTCCAAACGCTTTTCTACGAACTCTCGACCACGTGCTGCTACCGATTTTGAGATATCTTTCAGCACCACTTCGATGCCCCGTAACAAGCAAGCAAAGGCAATTCCAGAACCCATTTTTCCAGCTCCTACAATTCCTACTCGACGAGGACGAAACCGACCAAATCCACGAGGGCGACTTAGTCCTAGTTTTATTTTATTATAGTCATACCAAAAAGCTTTGGTCATATTTTTTGAAATCGAGCCACAGACTAAGTTGGCGAAATAACGACTTTCGATTCTACTTGCGGTATCAAAATCTACTAAACTTCCTTCGGCCAAAGTGTTTAAAATGGCCAATGGTGCGGGATAATTATTATTTGTTTCTCTGATAAGTTTGGCAGAAAGTACTTGAATTCGTCGTGCTACTTTTGGCTCACGAGCCGTTCCTCCGACAATTTTGCCTCGCTTAGGATCATCCCAAGGACGTGGTTGTCCCTGATTTTCTATTAGCCATTTTTTGGCTTGATCGATCATGTCTTTTTCGTCTTTGGCCAGTGCATCAACCATCCCTAATTCCAAAGCTCCTCGCGGAGGATAGGATTGTCCGCTGGTCAAAATCTGAAATGCCTTTTCGATTCCTAATAACCACATCAGTCGGATGGTTCCACCTACGTTGGGCATCATTCCTAGTTTAACTTCAGGATGTCCGAGTCTAATTTTTTGTTGATCTAGAACGATTCGATGATGACAAGCTAAGGCCAATTCGAAACCACTTCCGAGCGCCGTTCCATTGATCGCCGCGACAATTGGCACACCAGGTTGTTCCAAATCTCGATATAAGGTTTTAAGATTTTGTGCTAGCGTATATATTTTTTCAGGCTCATTAACTTTGTATAAATAATCAAGATCTCCTCCTTCTAGAAAATTCTTTTTAGCCGAAGTGATGATAATACCTTTGAGTTGATGTTTTGCCTTTTGCACTTGTAGATGATTCATAACCACCTCAAACGCTTTTGCCTTTTCATGATTAATGATATTGGCGGTGCGCTCTCCCATATCGAGTGTCAGCGTTACAATGTTGTTGGTATCTTTGGTATATTTAATCATGCTTCTTAGGAATGAGTTAATAATGCGAATCAGGAGTTCAATTTCAAATTAATACTAAAAAAGGGCTTCGGAAGATGCTTCTTGCCGCTTGCTATTTGCTTCCCTCAATCGCCGGCAGGCAGGCAGGCAGGCAGGCGATTGAGGGAAGCAAGAAGCAAATAGCGAGCAGCAAGAAGCAAAAATATCCTAAATTTATTAATAGCTCACTCCTTAAATTGATCCGTTCTTTCAATAATAGTCGCAACGCCCATTCCTCCACCGACGCAAAGTGTAACCAGTCCAATGGTAAGATTTCTTCGTTCCATCTCATCCAAAAGTGTTCCCAACAGCATCGCTCCAGTCGCTCCAAGTGGATGTCCCAATGCAATGGCACCACCATTTACATTCAAAACATCTGAGTCAATATTAAATTCTTTTTGGAGTTTTAGAACAGGAGCTGCGAAGGCTTCATTCATTTCCCAAAGTTCAATATCCGTCGCTTTCATTCCTGCAATTTTTAGCGCCTTTTGAACTGCAGGAATTGGCCCTTCCAACATAATCGTAGGTTCAGAACCAGAGACTGCTGCAGCCCGAATAATTGCTCTTGGTTTTAAGTTTAAAGCTTTTCCTTTTTTAGCAGAACCAATCAAGGTAAGTGCGGCTCCGTCTACAATTCCAGAAGAGTTTCCTGCGGTATGTACATGATGTACTTTTTCAATTTCGGGATAAGCTTCTAGTGCTAAAAAATCAAATCCTTTTTCGCCCGCCGCTTTAAAAGCAGGAGGTAAAGTAGCTAATTTTTCGAGTGAAGTTCCAGGTCGAAGATGTTCATCTTTGTCTATAATTAGTAAACCGTTTTGATCTAAAATTGGAATAATGGATTTTTTAAAATAACCATTTTCCCAAGCAAAGGCCGCTCTAGTTTGAGATTGCAACGCATAAAAATCAAGATCTTCTCGAGAGAAGGATTCTCTCGTCGCGATTAAGTCAGCAGAAATTCCTTGAGGAACATATCCTACTTTACTGATCACAGCTGGATCAAATAATAAGGCTCCACGATCACTTTCCATCGGCACTCGACTCATACTTTCTACTCCACCCGCCACAATCAGATCTTCCCAACCGGAACGAATTTTACTAGCCGCCAAATTAATTGCCTCTAAACCAGAAGCGCAAAAACGATTCAATTGAAAACCAGCCACCTGATCATCCCATCCAGCGTATAGTAAGGCCGCTTTCGCCAGATTGGCTCCTTGATCTTCCACAGGCGTTACACAACCTAGGATTAGGTCTTCTACCGCTTCTGTTGGTAAACTATTTCGATCAACTAAAGCATCTAATAGACTCTTAACCAAGTCAATTGGCTTGCATTCATAGAGAGATCCACCTTGTCGACCTTTGCCGCGAGGCGTCCGTATGGCGTCAAAAATATAAGCTTGATTCATATTCTACAAAAATATCAATATATTTGATCTTTTGGTTGTTTGTAAGCCATTTGCTTCTCTTAACAACCTACTAAAAACGAAATAATATGGCGACAATTCGCAACCAGATAACTGTTTCATAGGTTTTACACCATAGCTACCTATAAGTTACCTTATAACCATGGTACGGTAATTTTTAATTAGGAGATGAGTGCAATATAAATTTGGCTAGTTAGCCTGTTCGCTGGTTAGCTAGTTGGCTTTCTTCATTCGTAAAATACGTTAAAGAGAAGCTAACTAGCCAACAGGCAAACCAGCTAACAGGCAAAAAATGCTCCCCAATTAATGAAAAAGATTGACTTCTCAAAAGTTACCGTACTATTAACTAGAGTAGCTAATTTTAAATATATAACAATTTAGTGCTTTCCGCACTAGGTATTTTTCGAATTTGACAAATATCCAATATCGATTAAGTGAATATTGAATTAATGGACAAATATGCCGGTAGCGTTTGCTTCTTTTTAACAATTACATTGTTTTTGTGTGGACAGTCGATGGTCTTAGCACAAGATATTTGGTTTGAAGAGCCGTTATCTGAGCGAATCGCTA
>CALGJS010000090.1 GCA_937927835.1 uncultured Saprospiraceae bacterium
CATTAGGCCTTCGCCGTTTTTATTGAAACTAAATTTTCCATTGCCTTCATTCTCGATAAACTGTCCATAACTTCCGTCGTAAATTCCCATCTCTGGAAGTACTCGAAAAAGATTACCACCGAACAGTAAATCGAGATCTCCATCTCCATCAAAATCATGAGCTGCCGTTGCGTATACTGGACTAAACTGTACCTCTGAAGGTAAGTCAGCAGCTGTAAATTTAAAGCCACCTTCGTTGATTAATAAAACCGTTTTTAATTGATCGGTCAGCAGTACGGAAGCTTCAGCTAATTCTTCTGGCGTAAATATTTTAGTAATATCTGCCGACTTAAAAGATTCAAAATCTGGAAAGCGTTTTTTCAATCCTTTCATTTGATCAATCAGAATATGGCGTAAAGCATACGGATAGTCTTTGCCATCTTCGGCATTAAAACTCATCACACCTTCTGGCATTCCGTTATGATCAAAATCAGAAAAATATAATTTTAGTGGATGATCTTTTGAAGCAGAGAAACGACTATTTTCACCTAGATTTCCCGCAAGGATATCTAAATCTCCATCTTGATCTATATCGACCACCTGTAAAGAATTCCACCAACCACTTATTGGAATATCTGTGTCTAAACTTATTTTTTTATAAACCCCATTTTGTTTTTTATAAATTTGAATCTCCATAAATTCTCCGACAAGAATCAATTCCAAATCTTGGTCGCTATCGAGATTCGCAAAGTTCGCATCGGTGATCATTCCAACATTTATCAATTCTGGACCAAGGTCTTTAGTGGCATCTGTATAATTACCTTTTCCATCATTTAATAAAAAATATCCAGAACCTGTCATTCCAAATTTCCCAATCTTGATCCGTTCACCTAAGAAAAGATCTTCATCTCCGTCTCCATCAATATCGGCATGCGCTACAGCGCCTGTACTCATTTTAATATTGTCGGCTGGGAATTTCTGTGGTGACAATTTAAAGGTTCCATTTCCTTCATTTAAAAGTAGATGATCGTATAGAAAAGTAGAAAAAGCAGAAAGTTCCACGCCTCCACTAGCAAGGAAAATATCTAAATCCTGATCACCATCTGCGTCAAAAATTATGGCTTTGGTATGCTCCGCTTCTTTTATTTTAGTTAGATCACTTATTCCTTCTAGCTTGTGATAAGTCCCGTTTGGATTACCCAAATGAATCTCCGTTTCAAAACCTTTGGCACCTGGAAAGACCAAGTCCATTTCTCCATCTCCATTTAAATCAGCTTGAGCCATTTTACCACCTTCATTACTTCGCATGTGATAGACCAACCGTTCTCGATTAAAGTCAACGAAGTTGTTTTCCTTTTTTTCATAGGTGAGCGGTGGAGGTATTTCCTTAAAAACGCTGGCTGTATTTTGTGTAGGCAAACCTTCTTTTTTACCATCGGCTTCTTTCACTTTTAAAGTTTGGTTTGTCGTAACGCCAGTTAAGTGATTGACCACTCCTGATGGCCATTGAACTTCTACATCCACTGTGGCTGCATTTCCGACTCCGATGTTGGGTCGGTAATCCATGCTTGATTGAAAACCTCGAGCAGGAATATTTTCATATTGAAAAAGTCGATCACCTGCGGTCACCCGAACCGTCGCACCAAAACCAAAATGATTTCCTTTATTTCCAATAAGTTCTAATTTTAAAAACTTATTGGTCGTTCCGTTATTATTATTTTCAAAAAAGTAAGAAGGACTATTTACGTTATTAACTATTAAATCTAAATCACCATCATTGTCTAAGTCACCGTAAGCAGAACCATTCGAAAAACCAGATTGCCATAATCCACTGTCTTTGAATTTATCAAAATTTAAACCATTGGTATTTCTATAAGCGTGATTTTCTACTGGATTGGAAGGAATGATATCGATCAATTCTTTATAGTTAACGCCCTCTTCTGTAACGATGGCTTTCATTACGGTTTCGTTGGCGATATAAGCCAGATAATCTTGATTGGTTAAATCTTTATAAATTCCTGTGGCAACGAAAAGATCTTTAAATCCATCATTGTCCATATCAAAAAACAAAGCACCCCAACTCCAGTCAGAAGCTTCCACACCGGAGTGCCTAGAAATTTCACTAAAAGAATTATTACCATTATTTCTTTGTAGGACATTACGATTAAACTGATGGTGGTAACCATTTTTAACATTGTATTGATATTTGTCCCAACCTTCAAAAGTAGTGACCGTTTTAAGACGTTCATATTCGTTTGGAAGCATATCAGTGACAAAGAGATCAGCGTTTCCATCGTTGTCGATATCTGCCGCATCCGCTCCCATAGAGGCAGCACTAGTCGATTTCATTTGTTCTTCCAGCTCTTCTTTAAAAGTACCATCTTGTTGGTTGACGTAGAGATAATCTCTTTCGAAAAAATCATTTGAAATAAAAATATCTGGCCAACGATCGTTGTTAAAATCACTGATCGTAATTCCTAAACCAAACCCGATCACACTTCCGTAAATTCCAGCCTCCTCACTGACATCGAAGAATTTCCCATCCCGATTTTCCATCAACTTATCACCTCCCAAAAGATCTCGCTTGGGGCGTTCATTTTTTTTGAGATTAAAACTTCCGATCGCTTGATATGAATTATTGAGAATATACACATCGAGGTCGCCATCCCGATCGTAGTCGAAAAAATTAGCGTGGGTGGTGTATCCTTTATCGTTTAGATTATAAGCCGTGGCAGATTCAACGAAAGTCATATCGCCTTGATTGATAAAGAGTTCATTCTCTTTATTATCTCCTTTTATATCACCGGAATTACAAACATAGATATCCAGTAAACCATCCTGATTGATATCTGCAAATGAGACACCCGTCGACCAAGATTTTTGTCCACCGACCCCTGCTTTTTCAGTGATGTCTTCAAATTTAAAATTCCCTTTATTCAGGTATAGTTTATTAGTCGACTGATTAGAAACGAGGTATACATCCATCAGTCCATCATTGTTTATATCTCCTAAACCAACACCGCCACCGTTGTAAAAATTTCGGTATTTGTAAACATTAAATTCTGGAGTAGCTGTCAGGTTATTAGAAAATTCTACCCCAATACTTTGATTGTCTTTCAAAGAAAAGAGCGGTCCAGTGGCTGCATCCTCTTGGCAAGATGTAAGGAGCAACAGAAAAGAAAGGACGATAAAAAAAGTGTTTATGAATCTCATACTATGTTGGTCAACGAAGTTTGTATTTATAGTTTTATTAAAAGATCGTTTAAGAAAAATGGATTATTTCGAATCATTATATCCATATCCATCCAGTTTCCTTAAATCTTCTATTAATACTCTGACATCTTTATTATCGATTGGGTATAATTTTATTTGTCGGTTGCCATCAACTTTTACTTGCACTTTTTTTCCGTCTCCAGCATCTATTTCTATGAATTCGTTTCCACCATACATTTTCATAAAATAGACTTTTAGGTCTTCTACTAATTGAAACGACTTATGGTCTTCACTCCAAATAGACCAGCCCGTAAATCCAATCTTCATTTCCATCCCATTCATGATCATATCAGAATCAAATGTCCCATAAAAAAACAAATCTACTTTTTGAGATTTTTGAGAAGTAGAATCTAAGTTGGTAATCCAAAGAGCATATTTATTTCCAGTACCTTGACGGACAATACCTTGCCTGTTTAAGTCCCAACAAATTTCGAAGAAATCATTTTTGGTTTGTCCCATTTTTAATCCTAAAATTAGGTCTTCATAAATTTCTCCATCAGCGATTTCTTTTTTCACCAAAGCTGAATATTCTGACTCACAAGAAAGGCAAAGCAATCCTCCCAAGGAAATAAGTAGTGTATATAAAAGTAATCTCATTCTTTATTTATTTGTCATTTGATAAATTAAAACTGGTTCGTTATTCGTTCCCAGTAAAATTTGTTGTTCATTTAACGCTTTGATATTTCGAATTTGTCCATTCCAGTTTAACGTCTCTGCTTTTTCAAAGATATTTTTATTTTTATTTTTCTCTCCTTTTATCCACCATCCTTTCGAAGCATCATCTCGACCGAATTGTGGTTTGACTGCAAAGTGATTTCCTCCTACGATTAAATCCGATACACCATCTTTGTCAAAATCTCCAGACAAAGCCGCATGCACGGAAGCATATTGAATTTCTGGTGGTAGTGTACCTTTAATAAATTTATCACCGTCTCGAAAAAAGACCATGCTCTCTAAGGTATTCAATTCTAAAATCTGTGCTTTTTCCAAAATCGAAGCTTCAAAAAGATCTGACATTCCTGCCTTCGCATAATCTTTATAAAATAAATATTTCTTTTTTAAAGATGGTAATTGGGATACGATTTCGTCCATATCTAAAACTGGATAATCTTTTCCATTAATGGTTTCAGTTAGGATTGGATCAGATTGTCCATTTTTATCAAAATCTGCTAAGTACAATCTATTGGTATTATTCAAGGCGCTATTCGTTCCGCAGTTTCCTGCAAAAATATCTAATTTACCGTCCCCATTAAAATCTTCGACTAATAAATTATTCCAAATTCCTTTGGTCTCTCCAAGTCCATACGCTGTCGTTACCTCTTCAAAGCCATCCGTATTATTTTTAAACAATCGCAAAGACATCCATTCTCCGGCAACCAATAAATCCAAACGATTATCTCCGTCCACATCTAACCATGTAGCACTCGTTATCATTCCTAAGTTTTCGAAGAGTGGTTTTTCTACAAGAGTAAATTCATTGCCACCTTTATTTTCAAATAAATAACCACTACCACTTGTTCCGTAGGGATTAATGCTGGCTCTATTCCCTACAAATACATCCGTTTTTCCATCCCCATTATAATCTGCCATCGCCACTGCTCCCGTAGCAACAGGTTGTGGGAATTTAAATGCTTTTGGTTGAACCGTGAGATTTCCTTTTCCATCATTCAGGTATAGATCATCGACCAAAACAACGGCGTAGGAAGCAAAGGCAGTTCCACCATATCCAACATATAAATCTAGATCACCATCATTGTCACTATCAAAAAACTCCGCTGTTACCACTTCGGCGCGAGCTCTTTTTTGAAAAGGCGCGGTGGCGGTTGTAAAACCATTTTGATTAGATAAGAATATTTTTGAACTTTGATTTTTACCTCCACCAATAAATATATCTGAACGGCCATCCTTATTAATATCGGCTACGGCCATGGCTGGTCCTTTTCCAGTATTCATTTTATAAAGTAAACGCTCTCGATCGAATTGGTTAAACTTAATTTCTTGATGATCAAAACCAAGCGTATCTATGAAAGTAAATATTTCATTTTCCTTATTTTTTTGAAGGCTGGTTTTGGTACTTAATTTATTATTAAAATAAGTTTCCGTGGAATTTATGGTGGGTGAAAGTACCAGGTTGATTTCGCCATCAGGCCAGATAATTTTCATACTATCCACTTCAGAACAAGATCCCAAACCTATCCAAATATTATTAGCAATACTAGATTGAAATCCACGAGATGGAAATTGCTCGTTCATAAAAGTCTGATCACAAGCATAGGCAATCACTTTAGCTCCAATGGCTTTGGTATTCTTTTTTTGACCAGATAATTTTATATTTAAATAATTCTTTTCTGATCCGTCTGTTTTATTTTCATAAATAAAACTTGGCATATTTACATTATTGATAATCAAATCAAGATCCCCATCATTATCTAAATCACCAAACGCGCTTCCGTTGCTAAAACTAGGTTGTGCCATTCCCCAGCTTTTAGTTTCATCTGCAAATAAAAAATCACCTTTATTTTTAAAAGCATAATTAGGAACCGCTTCGGAAGGCATGGCATCGATCAAATTCATAATGGCATTTTCACCACTATTGATCATGTTTTTTATTTTAATATCATTGGCAATAAAAGTTAAGTAATCTCGATCTAAAAGATCTTTGTAAATTCCATTCGCTACAATAATATCTTTTAGGCCATCATTATCAAAGTCTTGTAATAAACAGGACCAACTCCAATTAGTCGCAGCAACACCCGCTCTTCTTCCCACCTCAAGAAAACCAGATTTGCCCATATTTTTTTGTAGCATATTTCGTGGCATCTGATGACTATATCCTTTTGAAACAGCTAGGGAATATTTCCTCCAAGATTCGTAAGTAGCTTTGGTCTTTTTACGTTCCAGAGTTCCTGGAAGCATTTCTGTGATCATTAGATCCGGTCTAAGGTCATTGTCTAAATCACCGACATCGGCGCCCATTGCGCCCATTGGAAAAGAAGCAAAAGATGCTTCTCCCGCTTCTGTAAAAGTTTTGTTTTGGTTATTGAGGTATAAATAATCTTTTTCAAAAAAGTCATTTGAAATATAGATATCGGTCCAACCATCTAGATTAAAATCACTTAAGGTAATTCCTAAACCATATCCGATGGCGCTGGTAAAAATTCCTGCTTTTTGGCTAACATCTTGGAAACGACCATTTTGATTTTCTAAAAATAAATTCCCATCTGTTGCTGGAATATTTCGAAGATCTTTGACTAGATCAAAACCACCAACGGATCGTATGGAGTTGTTTAGAAGATAGCAATCTAAGTCTCCATCACGGTCGTAATCGAAGAAAGCAGATTGGATAGAAAGGCCTTCAATATCGAGGCCGTATTCTTTAGAAGATTCAACGAAAGTTAGATCTCCTTGATTAATAAAAAGTTCATTGTGTCGATTATCACCTCCCGGTTTTCCGGCCTTACAAACATAAATATCTAAAAAACCATCTCCGTTGATATCGACAAAATTAGCACCAGAAGACCAAATATTAGGACAAGCTACACCAGCCGTTTCGGTGATATCTTTAAAGTTCCAATCTCCTTGATTGAGATATAATTTGTTGTCGACTAAATTACCAGTAAAGTAAACATCTAAGAGGCCATCGTTATTAATATCACCGATTGCGACACCACCACCGTTAAAAAAATTACGATAAGTGTAAGGATTAAAATCTTCGGTATAGACCAAGTCATTATCAAAACTTAGGGAAGTATTTGTTTTGATTTGAAACAACATATTCGTTGCATCCTCCTGACAGCCAAAGAGGAGAAAGACCATTAAAAAAGAAAGGAAAGTAAGAAGTCTCATGATGTCTAAAAACTAGAATTAGAGCTTGTTTAAATTTTCTCAATTTCACACAATCATAAAAATTTGAACAAGCTCTTAATGGAAAAGGGCCACTTTCTGGAAAGTAGCCCTTTTCATTATTAGGAACAATAAAAATTGTTCGTCAATCTCTTAGCGATTAGTAGCCAGGATTCTGCGTAAGTGGGTTATCACCTGCAGCAGAAGCTTGAATCTGATCGAAAGGAATTGGGAAGATAGTTCTGAAGTCATCAGAAGCTGGCTTTTCCCACCAAGTACCGCCATATGCACCGAAACGAATCAAGTCACGACGACGAGCAGCTTCTTGGAACATTTCACGACCTCTTTCTGCTAGGAAACCTTCAGCATCGATGCTAGCTAGGTCAGGAACATTTGCACGAGCACGGATCGTATTTACATCCGGTAATGCTGCATTCCAGTCACCACTCATACGAGCCATTGCTTCACCACGCATTAGGATAATGTCACCTAAACGAAGGATTACCCAGTCATTGTTCATGTCAGGACGTCCAAACTGTTGGAAGCTGTACTTACCTGCACGAGCACCGGCCTCTCTTTGAGAGTTAGGCTGTAGCTCATTGATACCAGGTGTATAACTTAGTACAATATTTTCGTCATCAGAAGCAAAATCAAGGACTGTGTTACCACCGAAATCCAATTGATCACCAACGATAAAGTTAGCCGCTTTACGAGCATCAGCATCAGCGTAAGAATTATAGAATTCCTCCAAAGTGGCGTAACCATTCCAAGGCTGAGCATCTAAGTTCCAAGTAAATTGACTAGCATAATGTAGATTCATCTGAGAAAAATTCATTCCTCCACCACCAGCTTCGTCGTAATTTACGGTAAAGATATGCTCAGGATTACCATCATTGTTAGGAGCAAAAACAGCAGCATAACCCTCTAATTGGTCAGGATCAGATGCTACACCTGTTCGCTTACCAAGATTAGAAACGGTACAACCATCACCACATAACGTGTAAGGACCGTTGTCAATAATGTAAGAAGCAGCAGCGGCAGCTTCAGCATAATGCGCCTCACCAATGTAAACTTCGGCGTTTAAGTAAAGTTTTGCAATAATACCTAATGCACCAAATGTATTAATTTGGTAAGCATCCGTACCTCTACCAAGAACGCTCTCAGCAAGATCCATACCCGGTGTAATTTCAGTTACTCCTAAGGCATCCAAAATTTCGGACTCGATAAAATCAAATGCTTCTGCACGGGTAGATTGAGGAACATCTGCGCCAGGAGTAGTTGGTATCTTAATTCTACCAAAATCGTCCATTAGGCGGAAGTAGAAATAAGCTCGTAATACCCGTGCTTGCGCGATACTAGCATCATCTAGGGTTCCACCAGCGAGTAATTCGTTTACAGTATTAATGGCACCATAAGCTCCGTTCCAAGCATTGTTTAGGAATGCGTGGGTAGGGCTATAAGTATGCTGATGCAACTCAATAAGAATACCGCCATCAAACCAATCACCACCTTTAGCAGCAATACACATCTCATCAGAAGTAATTTCCTGATTAGAGTAATAGCTACCATGATTAGCACTACCAGCATTACGTAATTCCGCGTAAGCAGCCGTAAGTGGGGTTGCTTCTCCACCAGATCCTGGAAGAGCAATACCCTCTACTGAAATGTCTTCAGTGATATCTCCAACTAGGTTTTCTTCTAAATCAGTACAAGACTGAGTCGAGAAAACGACAAGTGAAGCAATTAATAATTTAGATAATTTATTCATTGTTATTATTTATTTAGAAGTTAACATTTACACCTAAAGAGATAGATCGAGAGTTAAAGTAACTGTTTCTACGATCTACACCAGGTGCTAATACATCATTAAGGTCCGTAAATTCTCCGTTTGCAGCAGAACCGTCATCAATCAATGCTGGCTCAGGATCTGTACCAGAGTATCCAGTGAATACAAGTGGGTTCTCTAGAATCAGTGATAACTGAACAGATGAAATAGACTTACTGTTGACTGCAAAACGTCGGGAAATTGTCAAGTTGTCTAATTTAACGAAATCTGCCTTTTCAACATATAGTGAGCTAAAACGAGCCGTTGTCAAACCATCCACTGCATTTTCAGTCGTTACGTAGTTGTAAGAAGATTGCGTAGATACTCTTGGTTCGTAGAAAGCACGGAAAGTATTCACTAAGCTATGACCAAAAGCACCACGGAAAAATGCGTTAATACTCCAATCACCAATACTAACTCGGTTGGTCCATCCTAATTCGAAGTCAGGAGTACCATTACCAAGTACCGCAAAGTCAACATTATCTTCCAAAATCTTATCTTGACCAGTAACAAGGTCTCCGTCACCATTTACATCTTGGAAAATCGGGCTACCATCGTCCGCTACTCCGTCAAATACAGGTCCGTAAATTTGTCCAATTTCTTCTCCTTGCTGCACTAAAATTACGTTAGTTCCGTTTTGTCCAGGTGCACCTAAGTTACCACGAGCAGAACGATTAATTGCGAAAGAGTCAAGGGTCGTCTTGTAGGTAGAGAATACCAGACCAGAATTCCAAGTTATTTTAGCATTCTTTACTACATCATAGTTAATTGCTAATTCTAAACCATTGGTAGAAAGCTCTCCAGAATTTTCAAATCTCCGGTTACCCCCAAATATCGCAGGATCAACATCTCTTTCTAAGATAAAGTCAGAGATATTACGGATGTAAAAATCAGCCGTTGCAGATAATCGTCCAGTTGCAACTTCCAATCCGAAGTTTAATTCTTGCTTCTGCTCCCACTTCAAATCAGGGTTAGCTGCTTGAGCTAATCTCGTACCTACTGCACCAGTAAGCGGATCGTTTGTAATGGTACGAGTTTCTTGAGATAGACCACTTCTTTCTGGTAAAGCACCCGTTACACCGTATCCTGCTCTAAACTTGAATAAATCAAGTGAAGAAACATTGAGGTATTTGTTAAGATCTACCCCTACACCAAATGCTGGAAATATTCCCCATTGGTTTTCTTTTCCTAATTTAGAAGAGCCTTCTCGACGTACAGAAGCGTTGATAAAGATGGCATTATCGATGGTAGCATTTGCTCTACCGAAGAATGCGATAATCTTGTTGTCAGGAGAAGCGTTACTATTAGCAGCAATAAAGCCAGCATTGTTTAAATCTTGAGAAGCTTCAATAACGGTAGAAAAATCTACTGTATTACTGGGGAAATCACCAATGCTAAAGAAACGATCCGTAAAACTATCTTCTTGGTAAGAATATCCACCAGTGAAAGTAAGATCCGTATTACCAACAGAAGTTAAATAAGTCATGTAACCTTCGTAAAGATTGAAAGTACTATTGAATTCATAAAACTCAGCTAAACCCTTACGAGTTGGGCTAGTAGCATTACCACGGAATGCAGAAGTCGTTGGGTAGTATGTTTCCGTAGAACGATCAATATTTTGCTGTGAAAGTCTGAAAGTTGCTGATAAATTATCTAAGAAACTATAAGTAGCCGTAGCTCCATAATTGAATTCTCTACGTACACCATCTCTTCTGTTTTGGTTGACAATAGAAGAAGGGTTGAAAGAATCGAATAAACCTAACGTTTCGAAGTAACCACCAAATTGTTCTTCGTTAAATTCAAAAGGAGAATCCGCACCAAAAATAGGAGCAGAAGGATTGTAAAGAACTGCATAACGCAATGCTTCGTTAAAACCTAACTGCTGGTTACGATTGGTATAAGAAGTATTAAAGTCAATTTTCAACTTATCGTTTAATAAACGAGTAGAAACATTCATACGTGTATTAAACTGATCAAAACCAGAGTTTTTCAGAATTCCGTTAGTTTCACGTAAGTTAGCAGAAACACGGAAAGTAGTGTTATCGATTCCACCAGAAGCAGAAAGACCATGTGTCATTCTAAAACCAGTTTGAGTTACCTCATCAATCCAATCAGTGTTACCTCCTAAGTCTGTACCACCAGCAGCAACAAAGGAAGGGCCATCTAAAATAGATACCGTATTTACTGCTTGAGAAGTAGAAACTTGACCATTGTAGCTAAATTTAAGACCTGTATTTGCTTTACCAGTTTTAGTGGTTACCAGGATTACCCCAGAAGATCCACGTGATCCGTAAATTGCAGCAGCAGATCCATCCTTTAAGATAGTCATTGTCTCGATATCGTTAGGATCAACGTTGTCTAAAGAAGCACCAATGATACCATCTACAACTATCAATGGCGAAACGTTTGCACCTACCGTAGAAATACCACGTAGACGAATCGTTGCACTGTTGTTAGGGTCTCCCCCTTTGTTGTAAATAGATAAACCAGCTACTTTACCTTGTAAAAGCTGAGCAGGATCAGAAATAACTCCTTGGTTAAATTCTTCCTCTCCAACTTGAACAACCGCAGAAGTAATCTCTTTCTCACTTTGAGAACCGTATCCTACTACTACAATTTCATCAAGCGTAGAACCTGCAGACATTGTTACATTCATGGTAGCATCTGTTCCAACAGTCATTTCTTGTGAATCAAAACCTGTGTAAGAGTAAACAAGAACGTCACCTGTGTTTGCAGTGATATTATATACACCAGAAATATCAGTTACTGTTCCAATGGTAGAACCTTTAATCTGTACCGTAGCACCAATTAATGGTTCGTTATATTCTCCATCCATTACCGTTCCGGTAACTTTCATCTGTGCCATACTGGTACTAACCAGCACAACCACAAAAAGGGCGGAGAATAAAAATTTAGTTAAGCATTTTTTCATACGTCAATTTTTTAGAAAATTTTGTAAAATAATAAAATAGTTCCTCTTTGTTCTGCCAAAAACGCAGAAAAAGATAGAAAGTGATAAAAGTATAGATAGTTATTCTGTGATCGTCAAAAATAAAAATTAATCTTAATTAAAAGAAACAAATATTTACGCAAACGTTTGCGGGAATGGTTGCAGTTAATAACTTTTACTTATATTTGACAAAAGAAAAGGCAATTCAAATAATAAATATAACTCATCTATGAGACGAATTACTATTAAAGATTTGGCAAATATGTTAAATCTTTCTACTTCTACTATTTCGCGTGCATTGAGCGACCATCCTGACATCAGTGAGGCGACTAAAAGTCGTGTTAAAGAGACGGCTGGACGGCTAAATTATCGGCCAAATCTTCAAGCCCGCTTCTTTAGAAAGAAACACTCTGGTTTAATTGCCTTGATTTTACCAGAAATACATATGTTTTATAATCCTTCTTTGATTGAGGGTGTAAATGCTGCCATTGCCGATACGCCGTATTCTTTGGTTATTTTTGAAACCAATAATGACATAAAACAAGAAAAAGAGGCCATTCAGCAATGTATTCGCTGGGCGGTTGAAGGTGTAATGATTTCGGTAACTTATAATACGAATAAACATTCGATGTCACACCTGGAAGAATTGGCGCTTGCCAACATCGAATGTGTAATGTATGATCGAATTATTCCTGACACCAGTTTTCCTAGTTTGACCATTGACAATCAGTTGGCTGCCAAAAAAGGGGTAAACATTTTATTAGAAAATGGTCACCGAAATATCCTAGGAATTTTTGCGAACCCTTCTTTGGCGATTACTAGAGAAAGGTTAAAAGGGTATAACCAGGCTTTCGAAGAGTATGGATTGGTTCCTAACCCGGACCATATTCTTAATGCACTTCAAGTAAACTTAATGGATAATATTCTACCCGTACTTTTAAGTAATAAAACGTTTACCAGTATTTTTTCCATGACGGATGAATTGCTTTTTTCTACCACTAATAATTTACGAAAACTCAATCTATCCATTCCTGATGACCTATCTGTGGTTGCTATTAGTGATGGGATTTTTACCAATCAGTTTTATCCGAAAATTACTTATATCGAAGATTCAGGGAAACGGATGGGGGCTGCAGCTTTGCATCAGTTGATTGAATATATTAATCATCCTAGTAGGGAAAAAAAGAGTAGGCATCTGCCGACGGATATTGTTTTGGCGGATTCTGTGAAACGGATTGAGTAATGCATTTTTAGGAGTTGTGATGGAGAAATTATTGAAATACTTTTTTTTAGGTGTCAGTGATGTTAAAATATTGAGTTCTTCTTTAAGCGTATTTTTTTAAACACATAGGAAAAAAGGTCACATAGAAATACCGCAAGGCAATCGTGAAATACTTGATATTTTTTCTACTTGGAAATCACTCAAAACAAATTGAAGTTGTTTAAGAATTCGAAAAGCAGCTGAGAACTAGAGAAAATTTTATCAGTTCGCGAGCAATTTGGGAGTTTTTAAACAACTTCATTAACTATTTAAGCATCACAAATCATTACGGCGGCTTTTAGAGCGGCGAGTCTTTCTTCTTGAGTAGCTCCAGAAGGGATAAATTCTTGTCCAATAAAACCGGTGTATCCTGTCTTTTTTATTTCTTCCATAATGAATCGATAATTTAATTCTTGGGTTTCATCAATTTCATTACGTCCCGGAACACCTGCGGTGTGATAATGAGAAATGTATTTGGAATATTTTCGAATGGTAGCGACGACATCTCCTTCCATGATTTGAGCATGATAAATATCGTAAAGGATTTTAAAATTAGGAGAACCAAGCATTTCGCAAAGTGCAACGCCCCACTCCATATTATCAAACTGATGATCTGGGTGATCTACCTTTGAATTTAGATATTCCATGGAAATAGTAATCCCATTATCCTCGGCCATTTTCATTACTGGCTTTAGGCCATTTTTACAATTAATAAGATTTTGATAATCAGTACGCCCTTGTCGTTGACCAGCAATGGCGATTAAGTTTTTCACTCCTGCCTTTACGGCTTTTGGTATAAGGTCTTTGTAATATTGTTCTAACGGTGCGTGATTATCTGGATTGGTGTAAAAATTATCTAGACCAACCCCTTCAGGATATTTATCCCAACCAATGGCACAAGTCAATCCATACCGTTTCATAACCTCCCATTCTTCTGGGCCAGTTAGTTCAATGGAATGCATCCCAAAATCAGCAACTGTTTGACAAAAGGTTTCCATCGGAACTTTACCATAGCACCAACGAGAAACCGAATGCTTAAAGGTTCCATTTAAATTATTTGTTGTATCTTCCATTTTAGCTTTTTTGTTAGCAGCGTTGCAATTTAGATTTAATAATAGTCCACCGGTAGTAATCGCGGTTGCTTTAAAGGCTTCTCTTCTTTTCATGATTAATTAATTCAATATACGAATCAGGAGTTAAATTACTAATTAATGATAAAATAGGAATTAATTTTAAACTATTCGAATCCTTGAGGGTCAAACTCACCAAAACGACTCATTCATGCCAAATATAAGAAAAAAACTATCTCATTTATACAGCCGAGCAGGATTTGGTATTTCTTTAGAAATGCTGAAGCAAAAATCAGCTATTCCATTATCTATTACCATCGATCGACTCTTAGAGGATGCTAAAAATAGAGAAGTATTAGATATTCGATTACCTATTTTTATGCAAGCTTCTAAAAAGGGAAACACCAAGATGGAGCGAAAAATGTTGTCAAAGAAATTACAACAGGAAAACAAAAAAGTGAATAGTGCTTGGGTTGAAAAAATGGCTAGTTCACAAAATCCATTATTGGAACGAATGACTTTATTTTGGCATGGACATTTTGCATTGATCAGTCGAAATAATTCTTTTGTTTCAAAAAGCTATATTAATACTTTGCGAACCCACGCTTTAGGAAATTTTGGTGATTTGGTCTTAGCGATTGCTCATGATCCGGGCATGATTCAATTTTTAAACAATCAACAAAATAAAAAAGGTAGTCCAAACGAAAATTTTGCACGCGAATTGCTGGAATTATTTACCATAGGAATTGGTCATTATAGGGAAGAAGATGTCAAAGAGGCGGCACGTGCTTTTACTGGTTGGAGGGCGAAAAATGGTGTTTTCGAATTTAGCAAAAAACGTCACGACTTTGGTAATAAAACTTTTTTAGGACAAACAGGAAATTTTAATGGCGAAGATATCATTAGAATTATTTTAGAAAAAAAGCAAACGGCAGTTTTTATTGCCACCAAAGTTTATAAATATTTTGTCAATGAAAAAATTGATAAAATGCAAGTCCAAGAACTAGCTGATGTTTTTTATGCTTCTAATTATAGTATTGAAAAATTGATGCGCACCATATTTGAAAGTGAATGGTTTTATGCGAAGAAAAATATCGGAACTAAAATTAAGTCTCCCATAGATTTAATGGTGGGAATGATGAAAACACTCCAACTTAAAATGGACGATCAAAAATCCCTTTTGTTTATTCAAAAAATGTTGGGACAAGTACTTTTAAACCCTCCTAACGTCGCAGGTTGGTCCGGTGGGAAAAACTGGATCGACAACGCTACTCTCTTATTTCGATTAAATTTTGCTGGTGTTATTTTTCAAACAACCAAATTAAATCTATCTGCCAAACCTGAACTAGAAGATAAAGCAGTAAGAAAATTAAGAAAAAAAATATCCGGGACGATGAATTTATCTCCGATTATGAAGCAGTTAAAAAACATGGAGGAAGTGGCTATCTATTCCACCTTAAAAGACTGGTTGATTCCTACAAAATTAGAAATCGAAAAGGCGGAGATGGATTTATTTACCAAGCATGATACGAAGGAAAATTATGTAAAGACGGTGATATTGAGATTGATGAGTTTGCCGGAGTATCAGATGTGTTGAATCGTTTAATCGTTGAATCGTTTAATCGTTTAATCGTTTAATCGTTTAATCGTTTAAAAATATAAATAATTAAGTAGAGAGAGAGGAAGATATTTTTTAGGTTGAAAATTGATTTTAAAAAGGATTAAGATGAATAGGAGAAATTTTTTAAGGAATACGGGATTGGCATCGACCTCTCTTTTTGTGCCACAATTTTTGAGTGGTTATAATCGGAATGGGTTTGCTCAGAATGGAAAAAATCTGGTGATCATTCAATGGTCTGGTGGAAATGATGGACTGAATACGTTGGTTCCTTTTCAGAATGATTTGTATTATCAGAAGCGTCCTAAGTTGGCGATTCCTAAAAACAAAGTGCTTCGGGTTACAGACGAATTGGGTTTTAACCCGATGCTCGGTGGACTGAAGAATTTATACGATGAAGGGTTGTTGACCGTGATCAATAATGTGGGATATCCCAATCCTGTTCGTTCTCATTTTCGGTCGATGGACATTTGGCATACAGCAAGTGGAAGTGATCAATATTGGCAAACGGGTTGGTTAGGGCGTTACCTCGACCAAGCTAGTTCAGACTATATTCCTCATAGAGCACTTGAGGTGGACGACGCTTTAGTACTCGCACTTAAGGGTGAAAATAGAAGTGGCTTTGCGGCTTCTGATCCGGCCAAATTAAAGCGGGCTGCCAATAATCGTTTTCTACAAAAAATAGCACACCACCACGATCATGACCACGAAGACAACGTCGAATATTTGTATAAAACATTGATCGATACCCAATCTTCTGCAGACTATTTATTTGAAAAAAACAAGGACTCCAAAAGAAAAGGCAGCTACCCTTCTACTCAAATTGGAAAAGACTTAGCGACCATTGCTAATCTAATCACCAAGGACAGCAATACAAAAATTTATTATATCAATATGAGTGGTTTTGATACCCATGTTTACCAAAACAATCGGCAATCCAGACTCTTAAAACAATACAATGACGCTATAAAAATCTTTATCAAAGATTTACAAAAAAATCAAAAAATCGACGATACATTGATCATGACTTTTAGCGAATTTGGTCGCCGTGTCAAAGAAAATGCCAGCCAAGGTACGGACCATGGTACGGCTAATAATGTTTATTTTATGGGAGGAAAATTAAAGAATCCTGGCATTTTTAATGAGGCTCCTAATCTCTCTGCATTGGATAATGGGGATCTTATTTACTCCGTGGATTTTAGGAGAATTTATGCTTCCGTTTTGAAAAATTGGTTGGGCGTTGATCCGGGAGACGTGTTGTTGGAGAAGTTTAAGCCGTTGGGGATTGTGTAGATAGAATTCAGATTATAACAATATAAATTTATAAAATTTAATATTCGAATAAAATTAAAGCAAATTTATTGGAAGGTTGAATTTATTTACAAACATTTTAAATATTATTTTTCAGTTTTGTTAGACAAGGTCCAGCCGAGCCGTTAGTTTAAAGCTCCAGCTTTAGATACGAAAAGCCTAGCCTTTAGTAACTCAGCTTTTTTTGCACGATGTGCCCGTTTCTACAGCTAGAGCTGTAAACGAACGCTTTTATTTTTTTAATTCTCTCACTACTGACTTAAGCAATTTTCCAATAATTCAATTTCGTCGTTTAATAAAAAAATAAGATAAAGCATTAA
Organism: uncultured Saprospiraceae bacterium; assembly: GCA_937927835.1. Taxonomy (GTDB): domain Bacteria; phylum Bacteroidota; class Bacteroidia; order Chitinophagales; family Saprospiraceae; genus JALZUU01. Next base: position 17,451 of record CALGJS010000090.1, read on the forward strand.
TCATAGTAGAAACAAAAAAAATCATCCAATAAAATTCATCAGGACCAAAGTCCAAGTATCTTAAAAAAATATTTATAGGCTTAATTAATAAAACCAAAAATATAGATGGAGCCAAAAATGCGAATAAATTATAATTCTCATTTTCAATAAAAATCAAAATTGACGCAGTAACTGCGAAATTAAAAATAAAAGCCCCGATGGATACAACAAAGGCTAAACCCGAAATAAATGTGATAGTATTAATATCTTCTCCGACAACTAATCCATAAACATAGAAGATTATTACATAAATAAAATGAAAAAGATAAGCTTTAAAAACATTAAACACCTTCATAAGATTATGACCTATATGTCAATTCACTGCTAGATGCCTAAAACGAGTAACCAAGCCGAGCCGTTAGTTTAAAGCTCCAGCTTTAGATACGAAAAACTTAGCCTTTAGTAACTCAGCCTTTTTTGCACGATGTGCCCGTTTCTACAGCTAGAGCTGTAAACTAACGCTTTTATTTTTTTAATTTCTTTAATCACTGATTTAAGCTCTTTTCCTTAAAAGAAATTTGCTTTTGCTTTTGAAATAATTCCAAAGTCCAGTCAATTTCGAAAAACAATATTTCGTTTTAACAAAACGCCCTACTCCTCTTCTCCATAAATAAAAACTTGCTGTTCATCTGGCTTCGCATATCCACGATACATTCCTGGTGTATTAAAAGGCATCGCTATATTTCCATATTTATCAACGCCGATAATTCCTCCCGTGCCGCCTTTCTCTTTTAGCGTTTTCATAATCACGGTACTAGCTGCATCCTGAAAGCTTTCATTCCCGTAAGCCATCCGTGCGTGGATATCATAAGCAACGACATAGCGCATAAAGAACTCTCCGTGTCCAGTGGATGAAACCGCGCAGGTGGCGTTGTTTGCGTAAGTTCCTGCACCGATAATTGGGGAGTCTCCGATTCGATTGTATCGTTTATTGGTCATTCCTCCGGTGGAAGTTCCGGCAGCGAGATTGCCGTGACGATCTAAGGCTGCGCAGCCGACGGTACCATATTTAAAGTCTTCCCCTTGGTCAAATTTAAAACCCGTTTTTGCTTCCTTATCTTTGGCTCTTTGTAGAGATTCCCATCGAGCTTCGGTGCGGAAATAAGAAGGGTCTACTTTTTCGATGTTGACTTCGTCGGCAAAGGTTTCCGCTCCCTTTCCGGTCAATAGAACATGATTAGATTTTTCCAAAACTGCTCTGGCCAATTGAATTGGATTTTTGATATTTGAGACACCACCAATGGCTCCAGCATTTTGAGTTTCTCCTTCCATAAAGGAAGCATCTAATTCATTTTTTCCTTCATGGTTAAATACGGCACCTTTGGCAGCATTAAAATATTCGGAATTTTCTAAAACCATAATCGTTTTCTCTACGGCATCCATACTGGTACCGCCTTCGTCTAATATTTTTTTTCCAGTATCGAGTGCTTCATTAAGTACGGCTCGAATGGCTTTTTCTTTTTCTGGTGAAAGGTTTTTTTTTAAGATCGTTCCTGCTCCTCCATGAATGGCAATAGCGTACGGAGCAGTTATTTGGTTAGTTGTTTTCTCTGTCATGACTTCTTTTTTTTCTCCATTTGGATTTCCACAAGCCAACAAAAGGCAAAAGGTAAACAGGGCGAGTATTTGGTATATTTTCATAATTAGTTTGATCAAGGTATTGGTGAAAAATTTCTGTTTTCTGACGAACTCAAAGCAATCGTAAAACCCATGTGATAACAACATCAACTAGAAGCAGGCAAATAACAGAATAAAAAACTAGCTTTTCAACTTTTGTGTACCTATTACTATCTTTTGACATGGGAGGTTCAGGATTTAATTACACTCGGCTATCTCAAATTTTTGCACCCGAATTTCTCGATCGGTCAAGCTATCTATGAGTTTGACTTGTAATTCAGAGGTTACTTTATCTTCAGAGATAATCCTACGTTCACATTGTTCTCCGCTTTTATCTAAATTAAAGCCATCTACACATCCAAGCACTGCTGGTTGGATTACAACCGTATCGTACTGAGCGGGAAACTCTTTAAGACACCAAACCAAGCAGTCATCGGGTTCGGCTGAAAGGCAATTTCTATCAGCTCTTTTCTTGATCCACTCAGATCTAGCGGGTGATACCTCTTCTATTTCAAATTCAAAATCGAGCATTTCTTGATCAATCTTTTCATTCCAATAAATAAGACTCCCCTTTTCTAAAGTATCCAACCGATAATCTGATGGAAAATAAGAAAACGCCTGACCATCAATTTGGTAGCATTTTTTGGATTCATAAGATTTCAGAAATAAAACATTTTTTTCTGGTAGCTCCCAAACACTCCACAGTTTAAGATACCCATCTATCTTTTCTATTTCAGCATCTAGCACCTTATTTGATTCTTTAATATTAGCAATTTCTTCTACCGTCTTTTTTCTATTAAAATTCTTTTGACCTAATTGCAATATTTCCGCTTCGTTGTCTGCTTTTTCTATAGAAATATTTTCTCTCAATAATTGGTATTTTTCAATATAATACTCACTTTGAGAATCGTGAATTAGATCCACATTATCAGGGCCCACTAAATAAGCATCGATCCGATCTAAATAATCGCTTTGGGCATTAATTTGGTTGAAACTCAAAAAAAGGAAAGCGAGGAGGAATTTATGTAGCATATATTGAGATATTTTTAAAGTTTTTCCATGACCAAGTTAAGAATTTATCTAACAAAGGTACTACCTTAAATTTTTAAATCAACCAACTCTACTATTCTTTTTGCCGAAAATTGCTCCTTCGATTAGGATTTAAAACTTACGAAACTATCGATATTTTTCTATCCAACTTTTCATTTCTTCCGCCAATAAGATCGGTTCGTTGTTCATTGAAGAATGACCTGAGTTGTTTAGAATTACTAGTTCTTGATCAGATGCGTCCGTGCCTATTTTGCTATGTAGATAAATGCCTTGTTGAACGGATGTATTGGTATCATACTTTCCGTAAAGGCTTAAGATTGGTAAGGTTACTTCCGATAGGGTTTCATCAATCGTTCTATCAAAATCATACATTTGTTCAAGTAATGTACCTTTTCGATCGTTTGTTATTATTAAGAATGGATCGTAATTATCTCTAAAAACAGAAGCAGTCTCTGAGCTAAAATTGTACTGCACTAATTTATCTTCATCCATTATCGGGACCGCTAATCTATTTAATCTAAAAACTGGATTTTCTGATTCCCGATCATATTGAGTAATATTTTTGTCCCGCTCTGTCTGAACTTCTTCCAAAAGGTTTGTCCATTTTTCTACATTCGTTCCATCTGCAATTTGTGCTTCTCCAATTTCAGCAATTTTGGCTAAGCTATGTCGGTTCCGTAAATTACGATGCGTTAATCCATCAATATTTATAAACGTTTTTACCTTATCCGCTCTACTCTTGCTTAGTAGATAAGCGGTCCCCAAATATCCACCCCAGCTGTGACCAGCTAACATTATTTTGACATCCAGACCATATCGCGCTAAGATTAATTCAATAACTTCATTTAGATCTTCCACATGTTGTTCTATCGTCAGTTTATCTTCATCCCACACTCCACGAGCTAGTCCTGAATTGCGCTGATCATAATAAACCATCGCATAGTCTTTTTCTAAAACATCCGTGAATGGTTTACTACCAGCATTAAAATCTTGAGCGCTTCCGCCAGGACCTCCATGTAAAAGAATGACAAATACTTCGGAGTTGGTATTCCCTTCTACGACGATTGGAATATCTGCTCCACTATGTAATAACCAAAGATCGTGACGGACTTGATCGCCAAATAATTCATCTTTGGAACAACTAAAGCAAGTAAATAGGATAAATAAAAAAGATAAATATCTCACGCTTATGTGGATTTAAGGGTTAAGTTTCTATTTAATGATTAAAAGGGTCATGAGAGATATTTCTTGCCGCTTGCTATTTGTTATTTGTTCTCTTCTATCGCAACGATAGAAGAGAGCAAGAAGCGAGCTGCAAGAAACAATTTTTTCCTAATCTCAATTGGAAGATGATTCATTGATTCGTACATTTCGTGATCAGGTATTACTTAATAATCTTTATTCTAGTTCCTAACTTTAATGCAAATCGGTGAAGAATCAATTTATCTTCTGTGTTTTCAATAAAATAATCCATCCCTAAAAGCCAATCAAATCGCTTTGAAATATAACCTCCAAAATTAAGTCCTCCACCCACGGTAAACGATGTAGTACCTGCCCCGATTTTTTCATCAAATCCTTCTCCTGTAGTTTGAAATATTTCACCGATATATGATTTCCTTAAAATGCCGGCACTTATAACCGGTTCAATAAATAAGTAGCTTTGATTAGAATTATTTATCCATTTTAATTGATAATTAAAATTAGCAGAAAACAATAAATTATTGGAATTATGGGCGTATCGATAATAGGCAAGTGCAGGACGAAGATTTAGTTGGTGACTAAAATATCGTTTTTTTTCTTCTTTAGATTCTCCTTTTTTTAGAAGGTTTAAGCCATAATCTACTTGTAATCCGGGACGTAAACCAAGCTCGCCATAATAACCGATTCCAATATTTTGCCCAATGATAAACTGGGAAGAAAAGAAAAATAATAGCATTAAAATTAAAGATTTCATTTGCGTCTATTTGAGTTGGGAAGTTGAAGTTGTTCAAAAACAAGTTCGTGTCTTTTTAAAAATCAAGTAATTCAATATCAAATATCAATACGGCATTACTAGGGATTCCTGGTCGACCTTCAAAACCATAACCCAGTTGCGGAGGTATGATAAAAGTTCCGGCTCCACCTCTACCCATTAATGGAATTCCTATCTGCCATCCTCGAATCAAATTAGATAGTGGAAACGTAGCTGGATCTGCACCACTTTGATCAAATATGTCCCCGTCCGTTAATCGTCCTACATAATTAATATCAATGGTTGAATCAATATTCGGTTTGTCTGATCCTCCCGGTTCATTTAAAATATAAAACAATCCTTTAGCATTTTCCGTTACCGTCAAATTATTTGCTGCGATATATTCATCTATGGCATCCTGAATTCTATTGCTCATATCAAAAATTTCTACCTCATAGATCAAGTAACTATTTGCAGGGATGGAACCAACAGCTCTATCACCATACGCGAGCTCAGGAGGAACAATAATGGTCCCTTTACTTCCTTTTCTCATCAGTCGTAGTCCTTCTTCCAGTCCTGGAGTTTGGGTAGTAATATAGGCTTCAGTAGGGCTATTTCTTTGAGAATTAATGGTCCCATCCGCCAATTTTTCTGTAAAAGTTAAAGATAGAATAGCATTGCTAATAGGTAAATCACCTTCTCCTTCCTCTTGAAATTCATATCGTAATCCAGAAGCGGTGGTTGTTAAGTTCAAACCCTTCTCAGCAATATATTCAGCAATCTGAATTTCAGGATCTACAGTTGGCTCTTCTTTTTTACAACCAAAGACCATCAATAAGGTTAAAAGGCCTATCATCAACTTATTCATATTTAATATTATTTTTGTCCTGTACTGAGAATTTTTAATGAAAAAAGGAGATTACTTTCGTAAACTCTCCTTTTATATAACGTTTTTGTTTAGTCATTTGTCCACTAGTAATCTAGGTTTTTAGTCTTTGTTTTAACCTATTGATTTTAGACTACCGGTTCTAGCCCCAATTCATTTCCTTTTTCCAGCATAAAAGCAAAGGCTTGATCATAATCGTTACTAATTTGACCATCAAGAATCGCTTCTCGAATCGCCATTTTTACCAACCCTACTTCACGGCAGGGCTTGAGATTAAAAGTACTCATGATGACCTCTCCTGTAATCGGAGGCTGCCAGTTGCGAATTCGGTCTTTATTTTCCAGTTCTCGAAGCTGCTTTCGAACCATCTCGTAGTTTTCCAAATACCGTCGAACTTTCCTTGGGTTCTTACTCGTAATATCTGCTTCACACAATAACATCAAGTCCTCGATATCTTCGCCAGCATCAAATAATAATCGACGTACGGCTGAATCTGTAATATTGTCCTTCGTCAAACTAATTGGACGGAGGTGTAGTCTGACCAATTTTTGAACATATTTCATCTGACTATCCAAAGGAAGCCGTAATCGACGGAATATCCGTGGAACCATCGAAGCACCTAATGCTTCATGACCGTGGAAAGTCCAACCTTGTCCTTTTTCGAACCGTTTGGTAGGTGGCTTGGCAATATCGTGTAAAACGGCTGCCCATCTCAACCAAAGATCATCCGTTTTTTCACTCAAATTATCCAAAACCTCCAAAGTATGGTAGAAATTATCTTTGTGAGAACGACCATTTCTTGTTTCTACTCCATGTAAGGCAGTCATTTCTGGAAAGAAAATTTCTAATAAGCCGGAATCAAATAATTTTTTAAACCCGATAGAAGGTTTAGGGCTTAAAATAATTTTGTTGAGTTCTGTGGTAATTCTTTCGGCAGAGACAATTTTAAGTCGATTCTTGTTTCGGGTAATACTATCTAAAGTCTCTGGTTCAATACTGAAGTTTAATTGAGTAGAAAAACGAATACCACGCATCATTCTTAAGGGATCATCCGAAAACGTTCGATCAGGAGACAAAGGAGTTTTGATTAACTTTTGTTCCAAATGGTGCAATCCACCAAAAGGATCGATGATTTCTCCGAAAGAGGTTGAGTTAAGGCTAACCGCTAAAGCATTGATGGTAAAATCTCTTCGATTTTGGTCATCCTCAAGGGTGCCATCTTCCACTGTAGGCTTTCGAGAATCTGCTCGATAACTTTCTTTTCTAGCACCTACAAATTCCATTTCTAGATCTTTGTGTTTGAGCATAGCCGTTCCAAATCGCTGATAAACCACTACTCTAGGAATCGGCCTCAAACGAGCAGCAATTTCTCGAGCCAGCTTGATTCCACTTCCTACACAGACAATATCCATATCCTTCGATGGTCTTCCTAGCAAACGGTCTCGCACATAGCCACCAACAACATAGGTAGGCATTTCAAGGCTCGCCGCCGCCTGCTCAATCAACATAAAAATTTCCCGCTCATGCGGCTGAATATCGAATACCATTTGCTTTTTTTACTTTTGGCAAAAATAAAAATAAATACCTAATTAACACGCTTGGGAAAATCAAAAAATAAATTACCTTTGTAAAAGTACGTGTTCAAAATAATTAAAAACCTCTAACGGTCTCTTTTTTATTTATACGTCGTTAAAAAACCTCATGATAACTAACACACTATCACTTCGTTTTTTGCCTCGCTTAAATAAAAAATACCCTCGGTTATAGCCTATCATTATTTTTGATCAAGTATTAAAATAAACACTCACTTTCTCTATTTATACAACTTCTTTCAAGTTTTAAAACCGACAACTTTGCGTATGTCCAAGCTGAGCATTGCTCTACTGGCTATTACAATGTTGTTAGGATCGGTTTCCCTTTTTGGGGAAAACATATTTGAAAAACCTGATTCTTTCAATGAAGTACTAGATAGAGCCAAAATCAATAGAAGACTGCTGCTAACCTATGCGGCTAGACCTTCTGCGCCCTGCTGTATCGCAATGGATAAGGCCACCTTTCAAGACGCTGAGATAAAGCATTCTCTTCAACATTCTTTTTATGCGGTTAAAATCGATCTTTCCAATAAACTTGGAAAAGAATGGGCTCAAAAATTTAATATTGTAAATTCGCCTACCCTCCTATTTTTTGATATCCAAGGTACCTTAATAAAACAAGTAGAGAATGGGGTAAGTTCCCTAGAACTTAAATCTATTCTTGCAGATGTAGTATTTTACAATATAAATGGCTATTGGCCAATAGAAGACCATCCAATAGTGCTTATGGCCACCGTCCCTAATCCATCGATCCTATCCCATAACGCCCAAATTCCTCAAATCATAGCTTGTCCTGTTCTTAAAAGTCAACCAAAATCAGCTCGTATATTCAAAATATTATTAGACCAAGTCCCTACAACTGATTCTACCATTAAGAGAAAAGTCGAAAAGGCTAAAGCGGATTACCCAGAGTATCCTGTTTGTATCAAACTCATCCAAGATGCTCAAAATTCCTACTTTCAGGTGTTGATCGGAGCGTTTAAAGAAGATGAGGAAGCACAAGCCTTTTTAAAGATCTTAAAGACCACCGGATTTGAAGATGCTAAAATATTTAATACGAAAAAATAGCATCCTGATCTTTTCAATTTTCCTTATTTTTGTTTCTATATGGAACATCGGATTTGTTTGCACTTAGGTTCAAATTTGGGTAACCAAAAGCTGAACTTGAAAACGGCTATTCTAGAAATTGCGGAAAAAGTAGGTCCAATTACCCTAAAATCCTCTATTTATAGAACGGAGGCTTGGGGAGAAAAGGAACAGCCTGATTTCCTAAACCAATCGATCCTAGCTTCGACTGATCTTTCTGCGGAAGTGGTTTTGAAAACCATTTTGAATATTGAAACAGAAATGGGAAGAATCCGAGAAAAAAGATGGGGACCAAGATTAATTGATATCGATCTACTCTTTTATGATGATTTAATTATAAAGACACCCTCATTAACCATTCCTCATCCACAAATTCCTTTTCGAAACTTTGTTTTAATCCCTACGATGGAAATTTTTGGGAATTTTCTCCATCCGGTTTTTAATTTATCTATTGAAGAATTATATTTGCGCTCAAAGGATGAGGGCGAGGTTTATTTAGAGCTTGGCTAGCATTGAATAAAGATTGATCAAAATTGGATATTGAGTCTCCTCCTAGAATTGTTTTTTAAACATAATTCACATATTTCTATAAAAAATACAATGAGCGAAACACCCAGCATACCGTATCAGTACATTGCCATTGAGGGTAATATAGGTGCTGGAAAGACGACGCTTTGTCATCAGCTGTTTGAGACGTATAATTGCCGCCTGATTTTGGAGCAATTTGCGGACAATCCTTTTCTTCCTTTTTTTTATGAGAATTCAGAACGGTACGCTTTTCCTGTTGAGTTATTTTTTATGACTGAAAGGCAGAAGCAACTTCAAGAAAACCTTGGTCAAGGTAGCTTATTTCAGGACTTTATTGTGGCGGATTATTTTTTTATAAAAACGTTGTTATTCGCAAAAAACAATCTTAACGCAGAGGAATATCGACTTTTTCAAAGATTATTTAATATCCTAAATGCTACCTTTCCAAAACCAGATTTACTGGTATTTCTTCATAGACCTGTAGCGGGATTATTAGCCAATATCAAAAAAAGAGGAAGAGAATACGAACAGGAAATCACCGGAGAATATTTACAAGGAATTCAAAACACCTATTTTGAATATTTTAGATCAGAAGGTAGTATTCCTATTCTGGTAATTGATGTGGATCAAATGGATTTTCAAAAAGATCCTTCTCACTATCAAATGGTCCTAGAGGCATTGGGCAAAACCTATCCTCCAGGCATTCATCATGTTAGTTTTGTGAATGGGTAATAGCAAGAGGCGCTAATATTTCTTAAGGAGGTGATTTTTCAAGCGCAAGTGCAATTTCAAAATCAAACACTTCTATCGTATAGTCTTAAAAAATTTCTACAGGAAGCTTCTTTTTCGAAAAGTAGTTTTAGATGAGGGCGTATCTACAGCAGGAGCTGTAAACTAACAGTTTGGCTTTGGGTTGGTCGTTGTAAAGTTTGGGTTTTGACTCTGCTTTTGAAGTTGAAAATAAGCGTTTTTATTATTAATCAATCGCTCCAGCTTTGAGTAATTCCCGAACCCAGATGATCAAAAATAGGAAACCAGCGAATCCATAGGTTTTCTGTTCTCCCATTGGTAATCCATAGGATTTTTCATCCAGTAATAAGGTTAATTTTTCTAAGCTATATCCAATCGTTCCTTCCATTCCTCCTTGGTAATAGGCATACCCGAAGTATCCTAGGTTGATGATGGCCATTAGCAAGGCCGCAAAGATCAGACTCTTTATAAGAATTATTAGGTGCTTAATCATCTTTGATTGGTGGTTAAAGTATGTTGTTGTACGTTATTATTCTGCGCAAAGGTAAGGAATGATTGGAGATTATTTTAGTGCTTTGGAAATCAATAAAATAAAGATCTGTTAAAATTTTTCCAACAATCTTCACCAACAAAAAAACAGCCCATAATCAATCACTGATTATGGGCTGTATTTTTTTTATCAAAAAAGAAACCTTCTACTTCCGTAATAAAATTCTTTCTGACCAAGATTTGCTATACCCTTTAAATTTGAATAATAGCAATCCACTTTGGTAACTTGATAAATCAATATACTTTAGTCCAGCTGTATTATCTAATACCTGTTGACGAAGATGTTTACCATCCATGGTATAGATATCCAAAATAATATTTGCTGGAGTATTTTCTTTCATTTCAAAATAAACACCATCCTTCGTTGGATTAGGGAAGATATTGGTATACATCTCGAACGATAATTCTCCTCGATTAGAAGCAAGTGCAGTCTCATCTGCCCGTAGCTGAGTAACCCGATAAACATTGATTCCTGGTAATGGATCAACATCTGTGTATTCTCGAACGATCGCGTATTCAGAAGGATCAAGCACTTGAATCGTTTCAATGATCTGGAATTCACCATCCGCACCAGCACGTTCGATTTGATAAGCGATTGCTTTCAAATCTTGGTTAGAAACCCATTGTAGACTAGAAGTTCCTGGTTGGTTAGACGTTACGGACAATTGAAGATAATCCGATCCAATAGCCGAACTAGTAAAGCTATTTACTCCTTTTACCGTCATCGTATAGTCTTCTACTTCCCCTCGGTCAAACGCACCACAAGCACTAGCATAAGCTCCACGTTGCATCACTACTCGCATTCGTGTATCGCCGTTTAAAGCATTGCTAGGAATATCAAAACTAATTCCGATTTCGCCTACTCCAGAGGTTCTAATTACTTCTTCTCCTGAATCAGAAAAATCTTTGTCTTGATTAAAATCAATATATACGGTCCAATAATTAGTTTCATTTTTATTTCCTGGAGTAAGCAATATATACTTATCCTGACCTGCCGTGATAAATCCTCGTTTATCTGTAAAGTCGGCATAGCCTTCTTTTGCACTCCACTTATTAATGGAACTTACTCTTACTCGTTCTATAAAATCATTCCAAGGGTTGTCTCCCTGTGCAGTACAATAATCTTCGTTGGTTGGTGGATTATTTGGTAATACCGTAATACTGAAACTACATTTTTGGACATTACCACAATCATCTCCGATATTATATTCTATTTGGGTCGTTCCAATCAAGAAATAATCTCCAGGAGCAGGACCTACCGTTTGGATTATATCCACATTACCACCACCACAGGTAGTCGTTGCCGTAGGACCTTGCCAACCTACTGGTAATCCAGTTCCTCCAAATTCAGCAGTAACCGTGAGATCACTGACACAATTCACAGTCAAAATATCCGATGGTGGCTGACTTCCACCTCTTTCTAAAATCACTGTATAGTCTTCCACCTCTCCGATATTAAAATCACCACAAACATCTGGATAAGCATTTGTGCTCATCGCTACCCGCATCCGGGT
>CALGJS010000091.1 GCA_937927835.1 uncultured Saprospiraceae bacterium
TCCACCAAAGGAAAAAGACACCCCCATTTGTCTAACTATTAATAAATGACTATTTTTTGTAGAGCGATTATTTTATTTTCCTGATAGAGTCCGACAAAATAAATTCCAGAATTATTTGGTAACGTAATTTCGTTCTCTAAGCTATTCTTAATTTTTTGAGTACGCCAGATGCGACCCTGAATGTCAAAAATTTTGATGTTATAAGAGGTATGTAATGGCAGGTCAGTATAAACCGTCACCACAGAACCACTTTGTGCAGGATTAGGAATACGGAAAATAGTCTTATCAGCGAGATCTTCGGTAGCAGTAACCAGTGGTTCTAAATAAAATTCATACGTCAAACTACAACCAGATGGAGCGGTAATCACAACGGATCTCCATCCATAATCTTGAGTGACGAGATTGCCACTATTATTCCCTCCATTGCTCCAACTATAGGTACAATTGTCACAGTCCGCATTCAAATAGATCATGTAATAAACGCCCCCAGAAGTAATTTGAGGATCGATTGAGATCGTATTTGTATCAACCGATAAATTTAACGTTATCAAACTATCACAACCTCGCTCAGTCACAAATAGACGTTCATAATATCCGGCAGTATTCACCGTGGTATCTGCAAAACTTAAGGAATCTCCTTGGCAGATGGAGTATTCATAGTCAGACCTAATCGTTCCTAAACATAACTTATTAATGATTGGGTCACTACAATCAATTCTAGTCAACACTGTTTGATTATTTCTAATTCCAAGAGTCGCAAAAGCATTGGATTGAAGACCAATCATTCCTGTCTGAATAGGAATAATAGGAAATTCAGCTAACTGATTTGTACAGGGAATAAATTGACCACTTGGATTTTCTGGGTTCCAAAGCCCCGCGGAAATTCGTCCAATGGCACCACAACTATTATTTCCATTTTTGGCCATTCGATGGACTACTCGAGAAGCTGCCCAATTGCTGGAATTTCCATTATCCGTACAAACAATTTCACCTAAAGAATTAATCTTAAAATATTCATAAACCGTTGAACCGGCACCTTGTGGAATAAAAGGATCTCGACTGTATTTTGTAATAAACAAACTACCGTCATTATTATATTTAATATTCCAACCATTAAGAGCAAGAGGTCCATTAGCGGTTCGATTGAAAACCTGATTACCATTCACATCGAATACCAGAATTTTTCCTATGGTAGAACTTGGCCCGGAAGATTCGTTAAAATCAATAATGCTTAGTCCACTATTCGTAACGCTCAAAGATGCCGAATTAGGAATATTGGTTAAAGCCGTCTGCCAAATTATGTTATTAGCAGGATCAAATTTTGTGAGAAATTTTTCTGATCCTTCTTCAACAATAATATGAACCCCAATATACTCATCAGGTATGAAGATTTCATTTCCAACGAAATTTCCAGCCTGATCAAAAACTACTTTAGTCCATTGATTGGTTAGTGTATCTAAATAGATCACTTTTAATTCACTAGAAGAAGATTCTTCCAAGAAGGTAGGAATACCGGGCAACTCATATTCTTGTTGCCAACTTTGACCATTTAAATAGGAAAGAGAAAGAATACAACAAAAAAGTATGTAGTAATTTTTCAAAATCTTTATATTTTTAACAATAAAGATACAAAAAATTATAAGATCGAAATAATGTTTTATCTAAAAATAAATCATAAATTTCTCAACAGCTTATTTCTTACACAAAATCCCCCTCACCGCCAGCCGCCCCTGGCATTTCCATTTCTCCCAAAATCCCTTTCATGTGCGCGCTAGACATGCCCATTACTTCACCCATTTGATAAACCAAATCAATTTCGCTATCATCAACATGACCATCAGCTGCGGCCACAGAAAGTGCGCATTTGATAATCGTTTCTTTTCCATGTTCGTTTAGAGAAGGAGCAATATTTTTTAGATAAGTAGAAATATCGTCTGGGCTATTGCGGACTGCGTTGGTATAAATTTCTAATTCTTCGAGCGTGATATCATGATGTCCAAATTTGTTGACAATATCACGTACGGCAACCATTTCTTGATCATCAATCTCCCCATCGGCTAGCATCATTAAAACCATGGTATGCTTCATCGCCTTTTCATACTCTGCTAAAAACTGATCTTCACTCCCACCATTGTCAGGACTATATTCCAATACATTGGGAACATACGTTCCTTCACAAGTTCGACATTCCACAAAATCTCCTATTCTACCCAACGGAATAATTGGAATAAAATAAAGCGTAAAAAATCGAGTAACCTTTCGATGTCGGTAGGGCTCTTCTCTTTCACATTGAGGACAGAAAAAATATCCTTCGTCCATCGTTGATTTTACACCTTTAGTTCCAAAAATAATCATAGGGTTGTTTTTTGTTGAAACTGCCTACGGCAGTCAGGTCGTTGTTTTTATACGGATTTAAAATTAAACTAATGTTTCTACTATTTCAAATATTTTCACTATAAAACAAAAAATGTTTATCAAACTACACCTTTTCAATTTTTCACATCCTATATTTTTATTGTTCAACAAGCGACGCGATTCAACATTTCAACAAGCAAAGCGTTTCAACCACCAAAGCATTTCAACTATTAAAAAAACATTTCTTATATTGGCAGCAAATTTTTAATATGAGAAATGAATTCGTTGTATTTTCCATTCTAAGTCTAGCGATTGTTATCGGAGTTGGTCATTATTTATGGGCTCCTATTTATTGGGCTTTATTATTTTTAGTTCCATTGATTTTATTGGGATATTATGATATGTTTCAAGCCAAGCGTGCCATTGTCCGCAACTTTCCGATTTTAGGAAGAGGTCGCTATGTAATGGAAGTTTTACGACCAAAAATTTATCAATACTTTATCGAATCGGATACCAATGGTATGCCGATCAACCGACAGCATCGATCTATTGTTTATGCGCGATCCAAGCAAGAACTTGCCTCCAATCCTTTTGGAACGCAGATCAATGTCTACGATGAAGGATACGAATGGATGAATCATTCTATCGCTGCGCTCGACCACCACGAACTCGATCCTAATCCAAGAGTTATGGTTGGTGGACCTGATTGTAAGCAACCTTACGCAGCGAGTTTATTAAATGTCTCTGCGATGAGTTTTGGGTCACTGAGTAGTGCGGCCATCGAAGCATTGAATGGTGGCGCTCAAATTGGTGGCTTTGCGCACAATACGGGAGAAGGTGGAATCAGTCCTTATCATAAAAAATTTGGTGGAGACTTGATCTATCAAATTGGGACAGGATATTTTGGCTGTCGATCTAAAGAAGGTGGTTTTGATCCTGAATTCTATAAACAACGAGTAGCCAATCCTTCGGTCAAAATGATTGAACTAAAACTTTCTCAAGGTGCAAAACCTGGTCACGGTGGAATCTTACCAGGAAAGAAAAACACCAAAGAGATTGCAGAGATTAGAAACGTTACACCTGGTGAATCGGTACTTTCTCCACCCTATCATAAAGAATTTAATACGCCATTAGGATTGCTTAAATTTTTAAAAAGACTGCGCGATCTTTCTGATGGAAAACCCGTTGGTTTTAAATTATGTATCGGACATCGTAGTGAATTTTTAGCGATTTGCAAAGCAATGATTGATACTGGAATCAAGCCGGATTTTATTGCGGTAGATGGAGCGGAAGGAGGAACGGGTGCCGCGCCCTTAGAGTTTTCAAATTCCGTTGGTACGCCGTTTAAAGAAGGTCTGGCATTTGTACATGATGCATTGGTTGGCTTTGATTTAAAAAAGGATATTACTATTATCGCAGCAGGAAAAATCATCACTGGATTCCATGTTTTTAAGGCACTTGCTTTAGGAGCGGATGTCTGTTATTCGGCTCGCGCAATGATGCTCGCACTTGGATGTATTCAGGCACTAGAATGTAATACCAATCATTGTCCGACTGGTGTGGCCACGCAAGATAAAGAATTGGTTGCTGGTCTAAATGTCAATAATAAAAAAGAACGGGTCGCCAATTACCATCGCGAAACGATTAATAGTTTGATTGAACTCATGGCTGCGGCGGGCATTCGAGATCCGAAAGACATCGGTCGTCATCAGATTTATCGTAGAAATAATATTAATGAAATTTCTAGCCTAGCACAGATTTATCCTAAGATGAAAAAAGGAGCACTCCTCGGTATGGATACGGCGCCGGAATCTTATAAGGTTTATTTAGATATGGCACAGGCGGAGAGTTTTGCGCAGCGGTTGGGGTAGAAAAACCGGTGGCAGGTAAAAAGCACCCTAAAAAAACGTAGCTACAAGGCAATGCCTTGTAGCTACGTTTTTTTTACGATCATCAGAATTTCATCTCTATTCAATCAATGTCTCAAGATCAATTTTGAGATCATCAATTAAATTAATTTCGCGCGACCAGTTCAAAATTTGCCAATCTTTATTCTTTTCAGAAATCATGATCTTTTCCGAATCGGTAAATATCCAAATTACCTTTTCAACTCCAAATTCGAGCAATTGATCTGTCTTTTTATGAAAATATCCAAAAGAGTCCTGTACTTCTTCAAGCTCAGCCTTGGTATCAATTTCAATAACTACTTTTGGTGGAATACTTAAATATTTATTAGATTTTTTTACTCCTTTCAGTTTTTCTTTTTCTACTATAGCAATATCAGCAGCTCTCCAGCCTTTATCCTTAAATTGTAACCCAATCTCATTTGTCAACACCACATATTCATTGTCTAAATTTGACATTAAGAAATAAACCAACCTAGTAATAATAAGCGACTGCAAAGAGCTACTTCCAATTAGTTCATCAATTTGTTTTTCACCTTTTAAATAATCTTTATACCCGCGATAATAGATGGGTCTACCTGCTACCATTTCGTAGATTAACTCTTTAGGGATATTTTGCTGCGCGTTTGACATACAGACTATTTCTAAATTAAATTGAAAATTATTTTCTCTAAGTTACTTTATTTAAAGAACAACTCCAACTTTGAATAGGAAAACACTATGTTTTCTGTCTCTACTCTTCCACCATCTTGATCACGCATTGATCTTTTTGCATATCGATTTCTAGGTCTTTACGATTGCGAAGCCAACCGATAAGATTTTCTCCTAAAAACTTTCCTCGCCATCCGGTCGCTAGTTTTTCATCAAAATACTGATCGTCCGCTTTCATCTTTTTGATTCCAGAACCATAGATGAGCAAGCCGTTCGATAATTTTTCTTGATTACACTTTATTTTGATGAGCAGCGACAACATCTCCATAATGGTTTCTTGGCCAGTTGGCTGAATTTGAGCTGCGGGGATAGAAGCCAACACCTCTTCTTCTTCTGGAGTTGCATCCACTTCATAAAGTGCTAAGAACTCATCCATGTATTTACTCATGATACCATTGGGAAGACGACGATGATTTTTGAGTGCCGCTCTACCCGATCCAATATTACGTGTAATCGCGCTGATATATTTTGCGGGAAGAATCATCTCTTTACTATAATTTTTACGCTCTGCTTTTTCGATTCGCCATTGGTACAATCGAATCAAGAATAATTGATTTTTAGGACGAAGATTATAAATCATACTATTCGCAAAAGCCTCCTTATTCGGAATGCTTTGATAATATGCCTCTGACTCATACTTTTTCATTTCTTCGATGGCCCAATCATAACGACCAAATTCATTAAGTTTAGCGGTCAATAGCTCCCAGAGTTCTTTGAGGTAGATGATATCATCCAATGCATACTTAATTTGTTTTTGATTGATGGGTCGAGACTCCCAATCTGAAACGGTGTAGCCTTTTCCAAGGTTTATATTTATCTCGCTAGCTACGAGTTTACGGAAAGATATCGGGTAATTATACCCAACAAATCCAGCGGCAATTTGGGTATCAAACAAATTCTTTGGGATAACACCTCCTTCGATCTTCAATAATCGGTAATCATTCTCTCCCGCATGCGTAACCTTCACGATATTAGGATCTTCGATCATGGCATAAAGGGAATCCAAATTTTTTAATACAATAGAATCAATAATATAAATACCATTGTCCGTGATCACCTGGATTAAGCATAATAAGGTATAAAAACGCTTTTCACCTACAAATTCTGTATCAAATCCCATCCAGGAAATACCTTGATTTTCATCAATAAATTGCTGTAAAGTATCAGGAGTATCTATGTATAAATAATCCACCATTGTTCGTGATTGTCTTTCTTTTTCACCCATGACACAAATGTACAATATTTCAATGGATAATTTATCCTACTTCCTTTTCGTTATGAAGGTTGAACAATCCGATTGAAAACAATGATTATAGGTCTAAAAACAAATATTTTATACCTATTTATTCCGATAAATAACCTTAATTTCGTCCCCTTACTCATTTATTCTACGTCAAAGATGGGTAAACAAATACACAAAAACTTCGTTTAAGCGATAGACTTTATTCTAGAATAAAGTCTAAAACACACCTAAAAATCTTTTTATGAAATTTATTAAGTGGTTATTCATTTCCCTTCTAACGCTATTAATTCTATTGATTGTCGGAGGGTTTGTCCTCAGCTATTTTTATAAGGATGAAATCGTTTCAAAAGTAAAAACGGATATTAATAAGAACTTTGATGCGACCATTGATTTTGGAGATGTCGATCTCTCTTTTTTACGAAGCTTCCCTGATTTTAATCTTCAATTAAAAGATTTAAATATTAAAGGAAAAGATGCCTTTGAAGGGGTTACACTGATCGATGCTAAGAATATCGAGCTGGATCTAAATGTGATGTCTGTTATTAATGCAGACGTGCCCATTCAAATCAACACCATCCAATTTACCGAGCCTAGCATTCATGTGATGGTCCTCAAAAATGGTAAAGCCAATTATGATATTGCCAAAGCAACCGAGGAAGCAGAAGAAGCTGCTTCTTATAATTTTAAGATTAATCTTGAAAAATACAGATTGGTCGATGGTCATCTAACCTATGATGATCGTGCGGGAGATTTATTTTTGGAACTAAAAGATATGGATCACGAAGGCAGGGGTAATTTTACCGAAACGGTCTTCGATCTGATTACCAAAACCAATATTGCTGAAATTTCTGCTAAGACCGGCGGAATTACTTATTTGCGTAAAGCAAAAGGTGATTTAGATATGACCTTGAATGCGGATTTGGATCAGATGAAGTTTACACTCAAAGACAACGAATTGATGGTCAATGCCCTTAAGTTAAAAGCGGATGGGTTTGTCAATATGCTGAAGAATGGAGATATTGATTTAGATTTAAAATTTGATGCACCGGGTAATTCTTTTAAAAATTTCCTATCCTTGGTTCCGAGTGCTTTCACCAAAGATTTTGAAGATGTGGTCGCCAATGGAAACCTTGCTTTTAATGGTTATGCGAAAGGTATTTATAGTGCTGAAAAAAATAAAATGCCTGCATTCAAATTATATCTAGACATTGCCAATGGTGATTTTAAATATCCTTCTTTACCGATGGGAGTAAAAGATATTTTTGCTAAAATAAATATCAATAGTCCTTCTAGTGATTTTGATAAAATGGTCATAGACATTCCGAATTTCAATATGAACCTCGGTAATAATCCTTTCGAAGCCAGACTCAATCTAAAAAATCCAGTTAGTGATCCTAATATTGACACCAAAATAAATGGAATCATTAATCTAGCCGATCTTTCCAAAGCCTTTCCGATGGAAGATGTGCAAACACTCAATGGGGTGATTACTGCGGATCTTGTTGCCAACACCAGAATGAGTTATATTGACAGACAACAGTACGAACAAGTAAAGATGGATGGTACGATGAAAATTGAAAATTTAAACTACGTCGCAACGGGCCTTCCGAAAATAAACATTAAAAATACAAATATTGCCTTCACTCCTCAAAATGCAAAAATTGACAATTTTAAAGCTACACTTGGCAAAAGTGATATTGAGGCAAGAGGTACTTTAAATAATATTCTAGCGTACCTCTCTCCAGAAAAAACCATGACTGGCAAATTTTCTGTGCGCTCTAATTATTTTGATTTAAATGAATGGATTTCGGAAGAAGAAGCGGCTCAAACAGTAGCGACTACTACGCCTGAAGAAACTGCAGAAGTGTTCGATCGTTTTGATTTTGAAATTGATGCGGTGATGGACAAAGTAGATTATGACATTTATAAATTGTCTAACCTTTCGGCAGCTGGTAACTTCTCTCCTACTCGATTGAACATGGATAATTTCGAACTTCGTGTCAGCAATAGTGATATAAAAGGAAATGGAGATTTAAGAAATATTTTTGCTTACGTTTTTGACAACGAAACGCTGGAAGGTGATCTAAACATTTCTTCTAAATATTTTGATCTTAATCAACTCATGGCCGATATGGAAGCAGGCGCTCCGCAAGCCAAGACCATTGCCGATGAAGAACTTGAACCTTTGGTGATTCCTGAGGGCGTAGCAGTGAATATTAATGCAAAAATCGACAAACTTGATTATACCAATATGGCCTTAAAAAATCTTAAAGGTAAAATGGTAATTGCCGATCAAGCGATTAATATCGATAAAGCTACGGCAAATACTTTGGGTGGAAAAATGACCATGTCAGGTGGATACGATTCTAAGAATACCGAAAAACCAGGGTTCGATATGGATTTTGATATTAGTCAATTTTCTTTTCAAGAAGCATTTAAAAAACTCAATACGGTTAGAGCACTTGCTCCGATCATTAAGTTTATGGATGGAAAATTTGATACTAAATTAAAGCTAAGTGGCGCGGTAGGAAAAGATATGATGCCGGATTTAAATACACTAACAGCCGATGGAGTTTTTCAGACGATAGATGCGGTACTTACCTCTTTTAAACCATTAGAAAATTTAGGTGACAAGCTTAATATCTCTGCTTTTAAATCTTTAAAAATAAAGGATACTAAGAATTGGTTTACGGTCAAAGATGGACAAGTTAATATCCAAGAGTTTGATTATACTTATCAGAATATCGCTATGAAAATCAGTGGGCAACATGGATTGAGTCAGGATATGGATTATAATATCAAAGCTAAAATTCCAAACAAACTCATTGGTAAAGGTAGTGTAGGAAATGCTGCAAAAACAGGATTGAAATTTTTGAATGAGCAAGCATCTAAAATCGGAGTAGATTTGAATGTTGGGGAATTCGTAAATGTCTTGATCAATATGAAAGGCTCCATAACAAGTCCAAAAGTTAATGTCAAATTATTGAGTAGTGAAGGCAAAGCAGCAACGGTAAAAGATGTAGTGTCAAAGGTGGTAGATACCGTTAAGGATTCTGTGACCACCGTAGTTACTGAAAAAGTGAAAGAAACAAAAGCGGACTTAGTTGCTAAAATGAACAAAGAAATTGATGCAGTCAACAACCGACTGAATCCTAGAATCAAAAAACTGGAAGAGGATGCTGATGCTAAAGCTGAATCGTTGAGAAAAAAAATGCAGCAAGAAATTGATAAGAAAAAGAACGAAGGGTATAAACAAGCAGATTTATTGGTAAAGAACGCGGGGAATAATCCTTTTAAAAAGAAAGCGGCTGAAATTGCTGCTAAACAAGCAAAAAAGCAAGCGGATAAAATCGCAGATGCCGCAAATGCTAAAATTGATGCACAAGTCTTGAAGACTAGAAATACTGCTCAAAAACCTATCGATAAATTAAAAAAAGAAAGAGACAATAAAATCGCAGCGATTCGAAAGAAGTATGAGTAGGTGATATAATTAATAATGTGATAATTAAGAATTAATAATGCCTGGCTACCGGATAAGGTAGGTCCTTCTATCGGGTCTTTTAATTGAAAATTATACTTCTAAGGCTTTTATGCTTCCTAAAAAAGGATCATTTCTCGATGAGAAATGATCCTTTTTTATTTTACTTTCTTTAATCGCGATTGAAGAGGGCTAATAGCCAAAAGCAAAATGCCAATAGCTTTTCATATTCCACCAATTGCATATTTCAATACATCAAATCTAAACCCATCTTTTCGATCTAATAATAGTTTAAATTCTTCTTTGGTAATTCTTCTCATTTCCGCTTCTGACAACCAGTGGCTTTTGAGCAATTTTAGCTCATCATTAACAGGGTTGAGTTCGTTGAGCATTTTTACAATTCGTTCTCGATTAACTTCGTCAACCAATGCATAAATGACTTCTTCCTCTAACTCCCGAAAATTCAATTCAGCTTCTGCCGCTTCTAGTGCCTCGGGACTATAGTTTTCTGGATGTTCTAAAACCGTAATTAAGGTCTTAGTATCCTTTCGAGCGTATCTTTTTGCTAAGTTCATAGTTAATTATTTATTCTTGCATAAGATACAAAAGTTCAATAAGAACTGCAAAATTCTATACACGGTGCAATAAGCTGCTTGATATTTTGAATAGATTATTTTATCGTACCAGGGTAACATCTCCTTTAATTAAGATCGGTAAGTTATTGACCGGACAAGTAGCTTCCACGAAATAAACATAAACTCCGATCGGCATTCGTTCTCCTTTTAGTTTACCATTCCAGCCTCTTCGCATATCATCTGTCCGAAAGACCAAGCCTCCCCAGCGATCAAAAATTTGATAAGATTTAATCTCGTTCAATGTAGAAGAATTAACTAGTAGCTCATCGTTACGACCGTCTTCATTAGGAGAAAAGGCAGATGGTAGCCAGAGAATTTCGTCTGGGCAGGAGACCAATGCTTCTGTCTTTGTATTCAATTCTTTTTCACAACCTGTATCCATATCTGTTACTAGCAAGGTATAAGTAGTTCCAACAAATGCACTATCCACAATCGGTCGGGCACAATCCGTACAACTCAGTCCCTCTTCCGGAAACCAGCTATATTGATAGTTGCCACTTGTATCTATCGTTGGTTCAATTACTAATGGTAAATCTGGCAATGCATACGTAAATTCATTTAAGCTGACACGAGGACCTTCATCCACATTTACCGTTACCATCACCGTATCCGCTGGACAGTCCGTCAATGCACCGATCAAAGTATAAATAGTAGTAGTGCTTGGAAAAGCATCTGTAAAAGGACTATTAGGATCTGATAAAGATTCAGGCGAACTCCATTCAAAAACATCTGCATTTCCACTAGCAGATAGATTAATAGTATCTCCATTGCAAATATCTGCACCAGTGGCATGGATGGTTGTTTTATCTACCACGTTAACGACTACTGAATCCGTCAGCACACAGTTGTCTTGTGTCAGGGATAAATGATAAACGGTCGTTATTATTGGGGATGCAGTGGAATTCAAATTATTTGGATCAGAAAGGCTGATGTTTGGAGACCAACTGATATCACCTTCCCCTATTCCATTTAGAATAATACTGCTTCCTTCACAAAGGAAAACATCTTCCCCAGCATTTATTTCATTCGAACTTAACACGGTTACCATCACAGAATCTTGAATAAGGCAACCTTCTTCTGTAAAAGTCTGTAACTGATAAATGGTGGTTGAATCCGGAAAAGCAATTGGATCAGGACAATAAGCACAACTCAAATTTTGAGGATTGGTCCATTCTAATCCTTCTACTCCAGTTGTCAAAATAACTGAATCACCTTGACAAATCGTACGATCTTCTCCACTTAACGGTTGGAATTGATCTACCAAATCAATCGTTACAGAATCAATCGCTGAACAACCTTCTCCATTGGTTACTGTCACTACGTAAGTGGAAGCTGCAGACGGAATTGCAATTGGATTTGCACAAAATTGGTAGCAACTTAAGCCTGGTCGAGTTTCGTCCCATTCGTAAGAGAATACATCATTTCCACCAGTAACGGTTAGCTGAATTCCATCCCCCACACAAATCGCTGTGTCAGCGGTGATACCAATTACAGGAATAGCTACCGCCAATACATTGACCGTTGTTGATAAAACAGTTGAACAACCTTCTGGATTGGTCGCGGTAAATTCATAAGTTGTTGTAGCCGATGGCTGTACTTGTGTTTCTAAACAATCAGTACAACTAAGACCCACACCGGTCCATGTAAACGTTAACTGGTCCGCAGGTCCATCAATGATAGGTGTTAGGGTGACAATTTCTCCATTGCAAATAGATTGCTCAGAACCCAGTGAAACCACCGGAGCTGCTAGTATTTCTATTTCAATTGAATCTGATGTTTCACAACCGAAATCCGTTCCAACCGTCAAAACGGCTTGATAGTTTCCAGCATCCTCATAGACATGTGTTGGGTTGGGTTGACCAGCAATATTTCCGCTTCCAAAATCCCATGCCCAATTAGCAATTGCACCTGTGGCCGTCGTAGACATATCACTAAACTCAACGGTAAAAGGTCCACAACCAATCGTGTCAGAAGCTAAGAAATTAATCTCTGGCATGCTACCTATTCGAATATAATTCGGCTTTGTTAATGTATCTTGACAAAACTCGGTAGTCACAAAAAGAGAGACATCGTAAACACCTGGATCTGGATAAGAGATTGTAGGTTCGGAGTCTGTGGTATTTCCTTCTAGGGAACCAGGAAAGATCCATTCTAATCCAGTAATTGGTGTTGTAGACTGAGATAAATTGATAAAGGAAGTCGATAAATCAGTTCCACATAATAGAGAATCTGTTGCCAGAAAATCTACATTAATACCAGTTACTTGAATACTATCAGGAGATTCGATTGCCCGAGCACAGTTGGAATCATCGATAAGAATAAGTTTAGGAACATAGGTATCTATTGCTTGATAGGCGTAAGTAACTTCATCGGAATTGACACTAAGGGTGGTATCTAATACTCCATTTCCAAAGTCCCAAATGTAATCATAAAAATCACTGGACGTTCCTGTAAAGTGTACTTGCATTGGTGCACAAGATGTGTCTACAACAAAATCAAAATCTCCTACTGGACCATTTAAGGTAATCAAATCGTTTAGGACCAAAGTATCTCGACAATTTTCGGTACTTCCTGCTATTAAGGTTACATCATAGGATCCAGGAATGGTGTATACATGAGGTGGATTCTCCAAATCACTAGTCCCGGAGACATCCCCAAAATTCCATTCGTAATAATTCGCATTAATAGAACTATTTGTAAATCGAGCAATCAATGGAGGACAAAATGCAAAAGTTGAATCTACGGTAAAGTCTGCCATTGGATTGGCAATGGTTATATAATTTTCTTTACACTGCATATCGGTACAACCATATTGATTAACGACCGTCAAACAGACATCATAAGTTCCTTCTTGGGCATAGTTATGTACTGGCGCTGCTTCTGTTGAAGTACTATCATCTCCAAAATCCCATAAATAAGTAAGCGTTCCACCAGTAGAAAGGGATTGGAATTGCACAAAATCAGCCGTACAGCTGGTAGTATCTGCTGTAAATACTGCTTTTGGATCCGTAACCTCAATTACATTATTTGTATTCTTTCGAACCATACAACCATCACCATCCGTTACAATCAATTCTACCCCAAAATTTCCAACTGTATCAAATGTGTAGGTAAAACTTTCCTGTTCAGAAGTAATCAATCCATTCCCTATATTCCAAGACCATGCAAGTGGCGTACTCAGTGCACTGGTCGAATTATCAGAAAAATTTACCGTCAAGGGTAAACATCCTCCGGTGATATCTGTATCAAAATCCACCACTAAACCTCTGGCAAAAATGGTTTCAAAGGTCCTGAAAGTATCGGGGCATTCCTGAATATCTGAAATAACCAACATTACTTCATCATAAATTCCAGGTGTATTGTATGTGAATGTAGGTGATGCCGTATTTCCTCCTGTAATGACTGCACCAGGAGCAATCCATTCGTAGGTTTCAGCAAAGATTGAATTATCTTCTACCGTTACTTCTAAAGGAGCACATCCGTCTGTATTATTCAAATTAAAAGAAGCTCTAGGATCGGAGATACAGATATTAATGGTATCATGATCAACGCAATCCGTTGTTAAATTAAAAACACTATGCACTACTTTATAACAACCTGTATCAGCAAATACATGGGTAGGACTTAAGAAGGTAGAAGTATCTGTAGTTAGCCCTTCTTCTCCGAAATCCCAAAATACTGAATCAACTCCAAAACTACGATCTAAAAAACTAATCGCATAAGGATTATCACAAGTTCGTTCAACACGGACGTTACCAATTGGAGGATTGACATGAATAAGGTTTTCATAAGTTATCTCCGAAAAACATCCGTAATGAAAAGCAAAAAGTTGAACATCAAAATAACCTGTATCAAGATACTCATGGGACACATTTTGAAAATCTTCGACGACCACTCCATCTCCAAAATCCCAAATCCAAAAATTGGCGTTACTAGTTGATAAGTCAGTAAAACTTACAACAGCATCTACACAAGTTTCCAGAGGAGTAGCAGAAAAATTAGGGATAACTTCCTCTCCCACCGCGATAGCACCTTCGAAAAATCCAGTACTACTACAACCATCTTGATTGACCACTGTCAATTGAACATTATACAGGCCAGTATCTACTAAAGTATGAGTAGGGTTTTCTTCTGAAGAAGTAAAAAGAAGCACATTATTTTGATCAAAAATAGTCCATTCCCAGCTATTGATTGGTACGGCCGTGGCAGAGCTTTCGTCTAAGGTAAATTCATAGGGTGCACATCCCCAATAATCCGGTCCAGTCAGTTGAACAGCAGTTTCAATTACCCGCACCGTATCTAAATAAATACTTTGACAACCATTCCCATCTACCACTCTAAGTCGAATAGGATAAACACCATAATCATCATAAGTATGCGTTGGCATTTGTCCAGTAGAAGTAGTAGTTCCATCCCCAAAATTCCAAGACCAAGTAACTTCTTCACTTGAGTTAGCAGTAAAAGAAACAGTGTGCGGAAGGGTACATCCAGCTGGATTATCATTAAAAAAAACAGCAGTAGGTGCTGCTTCTATGAGTAAACAATCTGTTAGTTGACCTTCTGATGGACATCCTTGAGTGTAACGAATAAGAGAAACGTTGAAACATCCTCCCTGATCAAAAGAATGTTCTGGATTGATTTCTGTAGAAAAGTTCCCATCTCCAAAATCCCAAAGAACACTATCTGCAGGCTCGGTGGAAATATCCATAAATGAAATAATGGTTCCTTGGCAATTATTATCGTTAGAATATTCTATTTCTACTGGATATCCAATTTGTAAAATATTACTAAATACTTCCGTAGTTGTACAATTGGTATTTTGATCCATAGCAGTCACGGTAACATCATAAGTACCTGGTTCTGTATAAGATACAGGAGGAGGATTCATTCCGGTAAAGGATTCGCCATTTCCGAAATTCCAGATATAAGTAAGATTTGTCGCTGCGTTATTATTGCTAAAGTTCGCGGTATAAGGAATATTACAACTAAATGCTTCGTCAATAGTAACGTCAATCTCAGGATCAGGGAAGACCGTAATTAAATCTGTTCGGGTAATCGTATTTGAACAACCATTCTCATCTGTGATCGTCAAACTGACCGTGTAATTATCAGGCGTATTGTAAGTATTGGTAATCACCTCGGTTGGATCAGTGGTTACTATTACGCCACTTGAACCACCAATACCCCAAATCCATTCTTCAATATTACTTTCTTGACTAATAGATTGATCAGAAAAAGTGACTTCAAGCGGAGCACAACCTGCTAGACCCGATACCGAAAAATCAGGAATCGGTAATGGGAATACCTCAATGTATTCGGATTTACAATTAGTATCCGTATTGCCTTCAGTATCGGTGATGGTCAAACAAATGTCATAGGTCCCAGAAGTTCCAAATATTCTTCCAGGGTTTTGAGTCCCTGCAGTAACACCGCCCAAATCCCATGACCAATCATTAATAGGATTGGTAGAGGTCGATTCGTCGGTAAAGGAAACTTGTAAGGAGCCGCAACCCGTGGTAATACTAGCACTGAAGTCAGCAGATATCTGCGCTGACGCCCAATTAGTTAATAAAAACACAAAGCAAAACGACCAAAATATGCGTGTGTGTAGCATTTCAGTCAATAATTAATCCCGGTTAAATAATGTAAAATTCTCTTGTTCTTATACAGGTATCTCAGACACTTTTCTGCATAGAATAATGGTCTTCTCATAAAAAGAACATATGGTTTTCACCTATTAAAGGCAAATCCATAAAACATTGTAGGTAATAGCGTTAATTTAAACTGCCGCATTCCAAACGACAGAATTTTCCTTGAAATCGGTTTAGGAAATTGCTATTAGATAATTGATTGGTTAGACTAAAATGTACTTGATTAGATGTTCGAATGACCATAGAATAGTACTTTCATCCCTCTTTAATAATCCGCCAACAAAGCTAAGCTTTTTTTCCAGTTTTATTAAGAAAAAGAGATAAAAATGTTTAAAAATATTATTATTTTAATTAATATAATGCATCATAATGCTTTTTATCGAATTAAAGTGATATCTCCAGAATGGATGACGGTTTGTCCTGTTAGTTCGCAAGTAAACTCAATCATAAATATATAAACACCTATAGGAGCTAGTTTTCCTTTCATTTTTCCATCCCATCCACGATCATATAAGTCGTCGGTTTCATATAATAAAGCTCCCCATCGATTGAAAATTCTAAAGCGATCAATTGAAGTGACCGTAGGGTTAGGATACATTCGCAAATAGTCATTTTCCCCATCATTATTAGGTGAAAAAGCATTCGGTACCGCCACTAAATCTGAAGGACAAGTTATTAATTCTTTGAAAAGGATGGTATCTGTCACTGAACATCCAGTCGTCAGATCTGTAATCAGCACTTGATAAATTGTATTACTATCGGGTAAAATCTCTGGTTCTTGACAATCTACACAATCCACACTATCTGAAGGCATCCACTGATATTCATAGAACGAACTATCTGGAACAGCCAACGGAATTCGCATTGGTCGGCCTGGAAGATAGGTGAGTTGTTCTGGAAGATAGACCACCGGTTTTGGCGTGACTTCCACCAAAACAGTAGCCGTATCTGGTTCACAGGTCGCAAATTGACCAATAACCGTATAATTTGTGGTTTCTAAAGGTTGTACATTTTCACTAATTAACTCATTTCCAAACTCATCAAACCAAATAGCCTCATCCGCTCCCCCTTCGAATATTAATTCTACCATTTCTCCTTCACAAATTTCGATATCTACTGTTTCTAGAGTCGTCTTTTCAGCAAGTGTAACCTCTACTGAATCTACTAATGTACAATTTCCTTCGGTCAATGTTAACGTGTAGATGGTATTGACTGTAGGATTAACCTCGGTTTCTAAGCTATTAGCAGAAGAAACAGTTTGAATAGGTGTCCAATTTACCATTCCCGTTCCGCTTCCGGTCAAGGTTGCAGTTGACCCTCGGCAAATCTGCTGATCTGCTCCTGCGTCAATCGTATTTAGTGGTATTACTTTTATTTCAATAGTATCTAATAACTCACATCCTTCATCTGTCATTACACGTACCCGATAGGTAGTAGTAGAATCTGGCTTGGCCATTGGATCAGGACAATACGTACAATCCAAACCATCGGTTACTAGCCAAGTTGGATCATTACCTAAACTAGTATTTAATTGAACTTCATCGCCTTCACAAATAGTTTGATCTTCCCCGACCAATGATTGGGGTTCGTTTGAAATAGTCACCATTACCGAATCCGTACTAGCACATCCAAATTCGTTCGTAATAGTTACTTCATAACTTGTAGAAACCAACGGACTCGCAATAGGATTGGTACAGGCATCGTAACAGGTAAGTCCCGCTGCATCTGTTCCCCATTGATATTCGAATAAATTACTTCCACCACTTACCCTTAATTGAACAAAATCATTTAGACAAATACTGGTATCCTGAGTAAGCGATATGATAGGTGCTGCAAAAGGTCTTACATCTACGGTAACTGCTTCGGTCGCCGTACATCCAATCGCATTGGTAACTGCTAATTGATAAATGGTCGTATCCGCAGGGCTTACACTCGGCGTTAAACAATCTATACAACTTAGATCTGGATGGTTGATCCATTGAAACTGATATCCCGTGGTATCTTCATTAAAGGTAGGAACTAGTTCAGCGGATTGACCAATACAAATTGATGCTGGTTTTGCAATCGAAAAGGAAGGAATTTCCAATACTTCTACCGTTCTGGTAATAGAATCTTGACAACCAACGGCAGAAGTAGCAGTCAGCGTAATATCGTGAAAACCTGGTTGGTTAAAAATAAAAACGGGTGTCTCTAAATCTGTCTCATCGATATTATCAAAGTTCCAATTCCATTCAGTGATCGTACTACTATCTACTGTAGAATTATCTTGAAAATTAACTGTTAATGGTGCGCACCCTACCGAATCACTTACCTGAAAAGCGACCTCGGGAATTGCCCCAACCCCAATATAATCTTGCTTTAGTAAAGAGTCGGTACAGATTCCATTACTAATCAATAACTGGACAGAGAAACTTCCTGGATCCAAATATTGAATACTAGGCTCAGGTTCCGTACTACTGGTAGGATTACCACCAAAAAATTGCCATTCCAAATCAGAAATTGGATGCGTAGAGGCCGTTAGGTTAGTAAATTTAGTCGTTCCTTGATCATTGCAAAATAGCGTTCTGTCTGCCTGAAAATCCAAATTCATTTCTGAAATAACAATTGGAGTTTCTGAGACGATCGTAGTCTGACAATCTACTTGGTCTACTAATATTAGCTTTGGAATAAAATCTCCGCCACTTTGATAGACATAGAATATACTATCATAAGTAACATTCTCCGTTGTGTCAAGCATACCATTTCCAAAGTCCCAAATATAGGTATATGATTCCCTTGAATTTCCTACAAAATTTATAGTAGCAGGTACGCAAGCGGTATCAATATCAAAATGAAAACTACCTGTTGGACCATTTAAATCAATCAGGTCATTCAATAATAAAGTATCCTGACAAAACTCGGTGGCAACTGCAATTAGTTGAACATCATATGATCCTGGAGTAGTGTAAATATGTGGAGGATTCAATTGATTTGAGGTGCCACTTTCATCGCCAAAATTCCATTCATAACTAGTGGTATTTTGAGATGTATTTGTAAAATTAACCAGTAATGGAGGACAAATTCCGAAGGTAGTATCTTGTGTAAAAGAAGCCAACGGATCGGCAATTACAACATAATCTTCTAAACATAAGGTATTGTCACAACCAATAGCATCTGTAACAGTTAGACAAACATCATAGGTCCCTTCCATAAGATATGTATGAGAAGGAGATTCGTCAATAGAAAATTCTCCATCACCAAAATCCCAAGAAAAACGCAGTCCTTTTCCTGTAGATGTATTACTAAAAGTTACGGCATGTGCACTACAACTAAGGGTATCCTCGGTCGTAAACTGAGCGATTGGTCGAAATACTTCTACCAAACTATCAAGTGTTAATGTTTTTGAACAGCCTAAATCATCTGATGCAGTGAGTGTTATATCAAAATAGCCTTCCTCTTCATATAAATGTGCAGGATTGTTTATTTGGTCAATCGTTTGGTTGTCACCAAAATCCCATTCCCATTCAGTAACGGTTCCATATAAACTGGACGATGCATCTGTAAATTGGGTATTTAATGGATAACAACCCTGAGTAGGATCGACAGAAAAATCTGTGGTCACTTCGTTCACCCAAATCGTATCCGTAAACATAAGCGAATCTCTACAACCATTCACATCTGTTACCAATAATTGAATATTAGTGTAAGGCCCAGCAGTATTAAATCTAATGGTTGGTTCAGCAGCAGTAGGATCACTGATCACACCAGATCCGCCTCCACTCCAAATCCAACTTTCTGCAAAAGAAGAACTATCTGAAAGCGAAACCGTCAAAGGTACACAACCAGAAGTAGTGGATAGCTGAAACTCAGCATGTGGCTCAGTAATTTGTACCAATCTTAATAAAGTATCTGAACAACCTGTAGTAAAATTAAAGGCTATCTGACTAACAAAATAATCCCCGGTATTATTGTAAATATAAGTTGGATTTCGTTGAGTACTGGTATCCGTATCAATGCCAGGGATTCCAAAATCATAGATAATAGAATCTGCACCAATACTGCGATCCGTAAAATCAATAATATATAATTGAGAACAAAGTCGATTAATTTCGAAAGCCGCCTTTGGTGGAACGACCTCAATGTATTCGGTCAATGTTTTTTCTGCTGGACAACCATGATGCAAGGCGGTAAGTCTAACATCCATCCGGCCTGTATCTTGGTACTCATAGATTGGGTGCTGATCTTCCGATAAACCTCCATCTCCAAAATCCCACTCCCATCCATTAGCAAAATCGCTAGATTCATCCTTAAAAGTAACAACAGAATTAATACAAGAAACTAAAGGCTCTGCAGAAAAGTTAACCACTGGAGGCATTCCAGCTGCTGCTCCTTCTTCTACCACCGTAGTATCTCGACAGCCCATCTGATCTTTAATAATTAATTGAACAGCATATTGTCCAGTATCTACTATCGTAAAAACTGGAACACTATCGTTAGAAATAAAAACAGTTGGTGGTGCCGTTGCATTATTAAAAACGGTCCATTCCCACTCGATGATTTCACTAAAAGTTTGACTTGATTCGCTAAGCGTAAAGGTCAATGGTGTACATCCTTCCGGTTCATCTCCGGCTATAATTGCCTGTGCTGGTAAAATCTGAATGGTATCTGTAGCTGTTTGAGCACAACCAGCACTATTGATGGTAGTTAATGTAATAACATAAACACCAATACTGTCATAAGTATGTTGTGGAGTAACTTCATCACTATTGGTTCCATCTCCAAAATCCCAATCAAAACTAGCTCCATTAACCACAACATCCGAAAAGAAATCGGCAACGTGCGGAACTGTACATCCCATCGGATTATTATTCGTAATAGAAACTGGGT
The DNA here is from genome assembly GCA_937927835.1 of uncultured Saprospiraceae bacterium. Classification (GTDB taxonomy): domain Bacteria; phylum Bacteroidota; class Bacteroidia; order Chitinophagales; family Saprospiraceae; genus JALZUU01. The sequence continues at coordinate 20,844 of CALGJS010000091.1, forward strand.
TTACATCCAACACCGTGATACATTGTTCACTTACTTTTACGCCCGGACATCCATTAACGGTTCTAGTTAGAATTACAAAGAAACAACCTGAAGTATCATATTGATGACTTGGATTATTGGCAATACTATTAGTCCCATCTCCAAAATCCCAAAATACATCTGAAGCAGCATCTGGAGAAATATCCGTAAAACTCACTGAAGCACCTTTACAAATTGTATCTGTACTTTGGGAAAAATCAGTAGGATAACTAAGTTGAATATAATCTACTTGTGATAGCGTATCCCGACATCCTGTTAAGTTATCTGTCCCAAACAAGGTTACATCGTATAAACCTTGATTATTATAAACTATACCAGGTGGATTAGTCCCATTAAAAGATTGACCATTTCCAAAATCCCATTGAAAAGTCATATTTATGTTAGGAGAACTATTGAAAAAATTTACGGTATGTGGTGAATTACAAGAAAAGGTCTGGTCCGCAGCAAAATCAACCGTCGGGTTTTCGTTTACTGTTAAAAAATTATCTTTTGTAATAGTATTAGAACAACCATTATCATCTTTTACAGTCAAACTGACCGTATAATCATCAATAATATTGTAGGTATTTTCGATAGCCGTCAGACTACCATCGTCGGTAATTACACCAGCTTGGCCACCAACACCCCAAATCCATTCCTCGATATTACCATCTTGAGAAGTAGATAAATCAGTAAAAACAACATCAAAAGGAATACAACCATTAGGATTGGGAATACTAAAATCAGGTTCTGGAAGATGGAAAACGGTAATGAAATCTGATTTACAATTTGTATTTGTCAAACCATCTGTATCCGTAATAGTAAGACATATTTCGTAGCTACCTGGTGTACCGAAAATTCTACCTGGATTTTGAGTAGTAGAGATTACTCCCCCTAAATTCCAAGAATATTGAGTAATATTTCCAGTAGATTGATCTTGGAAGGAAACCTGTAAAGATCCACACCCTGTTTGTACATTTGCCGTAAAATCTGCGACTGGTTGTGCAATAGTCAGAAAACCTGACAGCAGCAACATCACCACCAATATATTCTTTAGTATGTTCATGCAATAAGTTTCTCAGCATAAAATACAATTCATGCATTTTATGTATCTGATTGATAGAATACTGTTAAATTAGGATTACAATAGGGGAATTTATTGGGCTACTATCCTCTGTCTAGATGGAATAGAATCCAACGGTGGTTATGTGTTTGAAAGAATAATTCAAATATAATGCCGTCCTTCCTAGAATATCTGGAAAGGCTTTATCAGGGTGATAAAACAGAAGGGTATAGTATTATAAAAATCCAAAAGTCGGTTTCCCGACCTTTGGATAATATGTTGGGTTTATAATCTGAAGGCTGTCTGGAAAAATTATAATTACTTAATATTCAGTGGTTTATATTTTAGTTTGATCAACGAATCATACTATTGGACATTTTTTCCATTTTCGGCCTCCCAGCTCCGGCCGTACCGTCGGAGAGTAGCTGCAAACCCGCAAATGTCCAGTAGTCTGCTAACGAATAAGCGTAATATCGCCTGATTTCACCATCGTATTATTTAGTATGGGACATTCTGCTTCAATCATATAGATATATACGCCATTTGGTAAAATTTTACCATTTGCGGTACCATCCCAGGTTTGTCCAGCATTTGAGCCTTCGTAAATTTTTGCTCCCCAACGATTAAATATTTTAATACTATTAATAGCTGGTAAAGCTGGATTTAGAAATATCTCCAATACATCATTCTTTCCATCATTATTAGGAGAGAAAGCCGATGGAACTTGAATCAGGTCTTCTGGACACTGATTCAATAACTGTAAAGTTGTTTTAATTTCAGTAGAACAGTCTGTATTAATATTAGTGACACGTAGTTGATATGTGGTTCCACTTTCTGGATTTGGAATCATTAATTCGCTACAATCATCACATGTTAGATCTACGGTTGAAGTCCATTCGTACTCATAATTATTTCGGTCTTCGCCTTGAGCAATTGGGTTGATGATTACCTCTTGACCAGGAAAAAAGACATAATTAGCGGACATTTCTAGTTTTGGAGCTGGATCTACTTCAACCGTTAGCCAAGCAGTATCAGCGGCACAAGAGGCCAGTCGGCCAATCACCATATATTCCGTTGTTTCAACTGGGTAAACCATTGGACTATTAGGATCCGTTAAATCCATTCTATCTGTTCTAGTCCATATGTATTCAGAAGCTTCACCTTCTACTTTTAGCTGCACCGTATCACCTTCACAAATCAATATATTCTGAGTGCTAATCTCAATTTTTTCTTTGACAGAAACCGTGACCGAATCGGTGAGTACACAGTCTCCGTTTTTGAGTTCTAATTGATAAACTGTAGTAGTAGCTGGAAATGCTTCAGGATCTAAAATCGTAGCATCATCTAACGTTACTGCTGGAGTCCAACTAACCGTTCCACTACCCTCGCCTACTAATGCGATTCCATCTCCTAGGCAGATGGTTTGATCTGCTCCTGCGTCAATATCATCTGCGCTAAAGGTCGTTACGGTAACCGTATCCGTGATCGTACATCCTTGATCGGTCAGTACTTGTACTACGTAATCCGTTGTTTCAGATGGAAAAGCGATAGGACTCGGACAGTACGTACAACTCAAATCATTATTTACCAGCCATTCCGGTTCTCTTCCTGTTGTAACATTTAACTGAACGGTATCTCCTGCACAAACGGTTCGATCTTCACCAGCAAACTCTTGAGATTGATCTACAATATCTACTTGCACAGACGCTGAAGCAGAACATCCATGTATCGTGGTAACGGTAACAGTGTATGTACTACTTGCTAATGGTTCTGCGATTGGGTTTTGACAATTTTCATAACAAGATAACCCAGCTACATTTGCATCCCAGGTATAATTGAATACTTCTGTTCCACCACTAACGTTTAGCTGAACTAATTCATTTAGACATATAGAAGTATCCGCAGATAAATCTACCACTGGTACAGGAAATGGTTTTACCATCACTGTTACCTCACTAGTAGAGGTACATCCTTCCGGAGTTCTCACTACAAAAGTATAAGTAGTCGTATCTGCAGGAGAAGCCACAGGGTCCATACAAGCAACACAACTCAAGGATTGACTTGGGCTCCAATAATATTCTAATCCAGTAGTATCTCCAAAAACGAGTCCTTCTAAGATCGTTGGTTCACCTATACAAATTGTTCTATCCTCACCAGCACTAATATCTGTAACGCCAAGCAAACTAATGGTTTCGGAACGAGTAGCCGTACAACCATCTGCAGTCGTAATCGTAAGGGTAGCAGTATAGGTATTAGACATATCGTTATAATAGATATGCGTTGGATTAGGAATATCTGCAACATCTCCATCTCCAAAATCCCATTCCCAGGAAACAATATTACTATTAGCAACAGAACTATTGTCATTAAAATTCACGGTTAATGGTGTACAACCAGTAGTCGCAGAAACTGTAAAATCTATATTTGGCGCATCTCCTAATTTTATATAATCTGGCATCAATAAGGTATCTGTACACCCTCCATTATCAATGACCATTCTGACATCAAAAGAACCCGAGGTGTTATAAGTAACTTGCGGTTCAAAGTCCGTACTAGTGCTAGGACTACCTCCTTCGAAAATCCATTCAACCGATTGAATAGGGGTAGCACTTGAAGAGAGATTGATAAAGCTTACTGTTTCACCTGCACTACAAAGCACGGTCTCAGATGCCTCAAAGGCTGGAGTGCTAGATGCTACAACGATTGGACCAACAGGTGGTAAAGTTCGAAAACAACCCGTATTATTTATAAAACTCAAAGTCGGATAATAAGTACCTGGCTCTGTGTAAGTAAACATTACTTGGTCATTTACTGCGCTAAGTTGCGTAGTATCCAAATCACCTAAACCAAAATCCCAAATGTACATGTAATTGGCTACGGAGTTGGCCGTAAAAGTAATTATAGCTGGCGCACAAGAAGTATCAATATCAAACTGATATTCCCCTTCAGGACCATCTAATACGATTAAATCTTGTGTGATTATACTATCTTGACAAGCTTCTGTTCGGAAGGCTTTGAGGGTTACATTATATACTCCAGGAATGGTATAAATATGTGATGGATCATCTAAATTAGATAAACCACTATTGTCACCATAATCCCAAGTAAAGGAACTAGCGTTTGTTGATTCATTAAAAAAGTTTACAGGTAATGGTGGACAACTAGCAAAAGTAGAATCTACTGAAAAGCCTGCAACAGGATCAGCAATATCAATTGAATTCTCTCGACAAAGGGTACTAACACAATCATATTTATCCGTAACTGTGAGACAAACAGAATAGATTCCCTCATTAGCATAAGTATGAATCGGATGCTCATCTGTGGAAGTTTCTCCATCACCAAAATCCCATAAATGATCCAGGGCTACTCCTTGAGAAGTATTGGTAAAAGACATTCCTGCCCATGTACACCCAAGCGTATCCGCAGAAAAATTAGCAACAGGATCTGTCACTTCAACTGCTCCTACGATGTTCTTAGTTCTTCGGCATCCCCAACTATCCGTCACAACCAATTTTACATTATGTAAGCCAGCTTCGGTAAAAACAAAAGTAGGATTAGGATCTGTAGAAGTTCCCAAACCTGAACCAAAGGTCCATTCCCAAGATTCGATGTCTCCAAATATACTACTTGCATTTTCTGAAAAATTTACTGTCAATGGTAGACAACCGCCTGTTACATCTAATGTAAAGTTAGAAATCGCCTGGCCAACTGATATCGTTTCCGTATACAAAATCGTATCTCGACAATCATTCACATCTGTGATGATTAATTGTACATCGGAATACGTCCCATGACTTTCATAAATGATCGAAGGTTCTTGAGCTGAAGGATCCTCAATGGTTGCTCCAGGAGCACTCCATTCCCAAGCCACTGCATCTTGAGAGTTTTCTTCGATTAGTAAAGTATATGGTCTACAACCTTCTGTTTCGGTAACCGTAAAGCTTGCCGCAGGATTAGTAATGTGAATAGTTTTAGTAATCGTATGTGAACATTGGGTTTCTGAATTATATACCGTCATAGTCACCACATAAGTTCCGGTTTCTGTGTAAAAATATTCTGGGTTTGTTTCAGTAGAAACATCTGTGTCAATTCCTTCTACACCAAAATCCCATTCTACAAAATCAGCATCAATGGCAATATTCCTAAATTTTCTACGAAATGGTTCTTCACAAAAATTGATAATTTGAAACTTAGCTACTGGCGCCATTACATGGATATAATCATCCATGGTCAAAGTGTTGGCACATCCATTATGAATTCCAACTAAACTAATATCATAATGACCAGTATCTGGATAACTCAAAGTTGGATGTTGTTCCGATGAATTCTCTCCATTCCCAAAATCCCAAAACCATTCTTCAATATTCGCAGAAGAGGCATCAGTAAAATTCACATCCCATTCAATACAAGTCTCAACTGGATCCGCAGAAAAATTAATTTCTGGAGGAGTTCCTACTTGAATAGATTGTGAAAAAACAGCTGTATCTCGACATCCAAGTGTATTCGTCACTACTAGCGTTACATCGTAAATACCTGTATCAATAATACTAAAAAGCGGTTCCTCATCAGAAGAGGAATAACTTGAACCGGCAGACCTTACTTCCCATTCCCATGAGGTAATGTCTGTTACCGAAACGGAAGATTCCGTTAGTGCTACATCTAATGGAGCACAACCAGAAATATCTGTATCATCCAAGACGGCTCTTAACTCTGTTAAATTAATCGTATTAACCGTAGCAGAGTTGGTACATCCATGAACATTGGTCACCGTAAGCGTAACTGGAAATTCACCAAAAGCATCAAAAGAATGAGTTGGATTCTGTTCTTCAGAAACATTTCCATCTCCAAAGTCCCAACTCCAAGCCACTGCACTAGAAGAAATCGCAGAAAAATTAACGATATGCGGTAAAACACATCCAATATTATTATCATTTGCATACCAAACATCTGGTTGTGGATCTACTCTGATACATTCAGAAGCAATAACCACCGAAGGACAGCCTTGAGCAGTACGAGAAAGCTTCACCGTATAACAACCTGGCACTTCATAAGTATGACTAGGATTAGCATCAGAAGAGAAAGTTCCATCCCCAAAATCCCACTCTATTTCTGTAGCAGGATCAGGTGATTCATCTGTGAAATTTACCGTAAGATCTTCACATCCCTCTAAGACAGAACTACTAAATTCTGCGTAAGCACCGACCTGAACATAGTCCGTTAAGACCAATGTATCGGCACATTGCGAAGCTGCATTCGTAGCAATGGCTGTTACCGTATAAAAACCTGGATCAGTATAAGTTATATTAGGTGGATTATCGCCTTGAAAAGTATTGCCATTCCCAAAGTCCCAAGTAATGAGCACATCTGGGTTTGGATTATTATTAATAAAATTTGCCGTATGAGGGGCATCACAACCAATTAAGTTATCTCCACTAACATCTACCATCGGAGCTGGAGATGCGCTGACAAAATCAGATTTGGTAACAGTATTGGTACAGCCATTGGCATCAATAACTGTTAGATTAATGCTATAATTATCGGTAATTTCATAAATACAAGAAGGACTCTCTGCCGCCGTAGTATTGGAAACTGTTCCACAAGAACCACCTAGTCCCCAGATCCAATCCGTGATAGGAGCATCTGCTGCCTGAGAAGCATCTGTAAAGGTGACTACTATAGGTACACAACCTTGAGGTTGATCAGCCGTAAAATCTGGAACAGGCAAAGCGTAAACCGTGATAAAATCATCTTTACAAACCTCTCCAGTATTTCCAGCAGCATCCGTTACCTTCAGACAAATGGAATAAGTTCCTGGAGTCCCAAAAATTCGATTTGGATTTTGTTGATTTGCGTTTAGGTCACCCGACCATTCCCATGATACGATATCCCCATCATCAGAAGACGAAGCATCCGTAAAGGAAGCTTGTAGCGATCCACAACCGGTAGTGTTGTTGACCGTAAAATCAGCGGTAACCTGTGCGTTGACTACTTTAATGAAAAATAACAATGCAAGTACAATATATGTGTTTCTTAGTGGCATTGAAAATCAATTTAGGGTTCTTAAAATAAATGCGTAATTGTTCTCTATCTGTCGAGCAGATAAAAATTCAAATAAGCCACGGGATTATAATTTAGTAGAGGGGTAATTGCAGGTTAATATGACATGGTATGGAATAGGATATCTTATAAAAGACAATATTCATTCCAAAACATAACAATACTATCCAATACAATTACTGTTGGGATATATATGTACAATGGTGTCAATTCGTTTTTTACAAAAGCGTTTTGTAAAGAGGCTATAACATCGAGTAAACAAAACAATAATCGTAGGGATCTACGACAAGTAGATTAACGAGGAGATTAATTTTTTGTTTGGGTTTAAGTTAACTTTGTAAGAAAAAAAATCATATTTTATTAAAAAGTAATATTTAGATATTATTTTAACAATAAAATTTTAAGACTATGGAGAAAGTTTAACCTAACTGCAAGTTAATACATTGTTCAGCAATATCATAATAAATATTAAATTATTATTATACATAATATAAAATAAGGGAAATCACGGATTATTAAAAAATAAAAGCCAGGGTTTACCCTAGGTCTAAGTTAATCTTTTAAACCTAACTAATCTACCTGTATTTCCACTAGTTCTACCCTTCTTTCTCGGGCAGCAGCAGGTACATAGATAGAATTTCGACGATCTTGGAGCTGATCGCTTACAGAAGGGGAAGCCTTCGATTCTCCGAAGGATATTTCTTGAATCACTAATTGTCCTCGATTGAGGTATTGGACGAATATGCCACTTTGATAGTTCCGGAAGAAGTTAACAATAGAAGCGGTTCTTCTTTTACCTAGCGCTAGGTTATAGCCTGACAAGGCACGAGGGCTCGTAAAACCACGCAAGGTCAATGATACTTTCTTTCCTTGTTCTAATTGACTGACTACTCCACTACAAAACCTTAGGAAGGTCATATATCCCTCCTCAATATCTTGGTCGAAGAAGTTTGTGACTGCTGATTTTTCAAGAGGCAATACAGCGTTTAGATATTCCTCTCGTCGTTGGACATAATCATTATAGGTCGTCTCGTAATTGGTATTAGTTGTTTCCAGAAAGCTACGAGCATCTGGCTGATCATTATGAAAATACAAAGGCAATGGCAACATTGTGCTAAGTTTCTCAACGGTTGTCGCAATCGGAGGAGGAGCAATAATTTTAGGAGGTTTTATTGGAATTTCTGTTGGAATCACTGGAGGTTCTACGCTAGGCTTTACTGGCGGTGGAACAACCACTACGATAGGCGTGGTATCTACAACTACTGGCTCTACCGGAGGAACTGGTGGTGCGGGCGGTGTTACTACCAAGGTGGTGGTATCTTTTTCTGGAACGATTGGATCTTTTGGTAAAGGAAGATTTATTTTTACGGCAAAAATATCATTACAACAAGCTTTATTTTTTTCTTCTAAATAAAACGAACCCGTTCGATTAGAAGATATATATGCTTGCGTTGAATCAGCATTCAAAGTAAAGTAAATATCATTATAACTACTATTCAAAGGATATCCAGTATGCTGAGGTATCTCCCATTCATTTCCATTATGATTAGCTTGATAAATATCAAAACCTCCCAAACTCTGATATCCTTTAGAACTAAAAAAAAGGCTTTGAGATTTTTGATGATAAAAAGGCGTGATATCGTCTTTCTCTGTATTAATCGCCGATAGATTGACCGGAACGCCAAAACCATCTTTTGTTATTTCTACTTGATAAAGGTCTAAACCACCTTTTCCTTCAGGACGATCTGAGGTAAAATATAGCACTTCCTTTTCGGTAATTGGATCTAAACCCCAAGTTGGTTGGGTAGCTGTGTACCCTTCCATATTAACTGCTGCTGGTAATTTCTGAGCGGCTCCCCAACGCTTCCTTGTATCTTGTTCTCGAAAATAAATCTGACAACGGATATCTACCTTTCCAATATATTCACAGATCGTATAGTAAATACGCTGTCCATTAGGAGTAAGACTTGTGTGGGCAGTAAGTTTATTTGTTTCATTAAATTTTCTAGTCAGTGGTCGGCCTCTCGCCGTTCCCAATTGGGACAAAACTTTAGTCATTCGACGTGGAGGAATAGACTGATCATTGGTCATTTTATACCGATAAGAAGAATAGTATAAAGTATCACCTTGACGAAGCGCACCAAATTCAGAATACGGTGTATTAATTTTTTTATCTAAATGCGTTATCTCAATATTGTGTGGTTGATTGACTAATGACAATGCCCATTCACATTCTTGCTGGGCAAGGAATGCTTTATTTTTAAACGCTTCGTTTCTCGTATTTTTAATAAAATCTTTAAATCCATTAATGGCTTTTTGATATTGTCCCATACTTTGATAAGCAGTAGATAGCCAAAACTTGGTCAATGGAAATCGATCTGCTTTTTTATCATTTAAAACCAGCTGATATTGTTGGACGGCCAAATCGTACGCAAAAAACTGACGAGCTGCTTCCCCATATTGATAGCGGATCTCTGCCTCAGAACCAGGAAAGGCAAGCGCTTCTTCAAAATAGTTCATCGCGGAAAAATAATCGTGCTTAGTGATTGCTTCCTCGCCAGCACGAATGAAAGCAGCTTTTGTCTGAGCAGAAGACACGCCAAGCAAAATCAGATTAAAAACAATAAAAAGAAATATTTTTTTCATGCAAATCGCTTCAAGCGCTTAGAAGATAGGACAGGATTTAGAGGCTTTTAACGGTTTAACTTTGGTAATTCGATATTGTAGGGCTAACTCAGGACCTCCTTTCCCATTGGTAGCCAATTCAAAATCAGATTGATTAAAATCATAACTAAATCCTAAAAGCCAAGCATTATATGCCACCGCAATATTAGGGATGAGCGCATCTCTTTCACCCAGCAATCGATAGCTAACACCAAATCGTAATCCCAACTCCCGACCTCTAGTATCTGTTAATTGATACCTGACACCCGTACCAGCTACGGACTCTGTATAGGTATTTTGTTTTTGAAAATAACCATTAAACTCTAAACCAATTTTTTCATTGATGGCAAACCCAATATTTCCGTAAATAGAAAAGCGACGAGGTAGTGGCGTTTTTACTTGATTATAAAATCCTACATCGGGTTGGTTTAGGTGAAATACTCCAATGCCTAAGTCTCCCCAATATTTTTGTTCTTCCTCTTGTAAGTGCCAATTGAATCCAACCCCAAAATCAAGATATTGAACACTCGTCTGATCAAGATTTTCTCGAGTTGAGGAAGACTCAATAAAAAGATCTCCATTAAATTGATTTCCAAAAGTGAGTTGACTAAGATCAATCCTTCGCTGACCTCCTCCGATTAGCAGTCCTGCCGTAATTAACTGCTGTTCCGTTAATTTTTGTGTGTAACTGGCCGTAGCACTAAAATGTGAATAGGTTAAACTTCCATCTCCGGCTACATCATGATTAAAAACAAGACCGCCTGAAAAGAAACCATTAGGAAAACTAAGTTTCGTTATTTTACCATCTACGACACCTGAAAAGGTGAGATAATCTACAGGGACGGATTTCCACTGTCTTCGATAATTAGCAGAGAAGCGAATATCTTCTTTAAACACACCCGTCAAAGCAGGATTTAACTGCAAGGGCGCATAATAAAATTGAGAAAAATGCAGATCTTGACCACTAAGACCGAAGGTGGTTAATAGGAGGAGTACTAAAACAATATTTTTTATGTATAACTTTATCTGCAAATTATTAGATTTAAACAAAGAAATTCACATTCAAATTTACGATAATTTTTCCTTTTACTAGCTGGATTTACAAGGGATTGCCTAGTTTCAACAAATTGAAATTATTATTCTTGTTAAACGCTTGATTAAATGGAATTTAGAAATAGAAAAAAACATGCTTAAAGTTGGTATAACAGGTGGAATTGGAAGCGGAAAAACGACGGTTTGCCGGATTTTCGAAATGTTGAATATTCCCGTTTATTATGCAGATGATCGGGCAAAATGGTTGATGAAAAACGATCCTGCTTTAAAAGAAAACATTATAACGCTTCTAGGAAAAGAAGCTTACCTCTCTGAAGGTGACTTAAATAGAGTTTATATTGGTAAAAAGGTTTTCTCAGATAAAAAGCTATTAGCAAAACTTAACAAACTGGTACACCCTGCTGTTTTCTTAGATGGTCAAAATTGGTTTGCAGAACAAACAACGTCTTACGCCATTAAAGAGGCGGCGCTTTTTTATGAAACAGGCAGCTATCAACAAATGGATAAAATGATCGTGGTTACCGCAGATCGCGAAGAGCGAATTCGAAGGGTGATGCTACGCGATGGACTGGAACGCGAGGCAGTAGAAGCTCGGATGGATAAACAATTGCCTGAGGAGGAAAAAGTCGAAAAGGCAGATTATGTGATTTATAACGATGGTCGTGAGATGTTGATTCCGAAGATCTTTGAGATTGATGGATTGATTAGGGGATGTGCGGATGTGCGGATTGTTTGATGTGCGGATTGGTGGATGTGCGGATTGTTTGATGTGCGGATTGGTGGATGTGCGGATTGGTGGATGTGCGGATTGGTGGATGTGCGGATTGGTGGATGCGTGGATGTGCGGATGTCTGGATGTGTGCGGATTAGTAGATGTATGCAGATTGTGCTGCTATGGTGTTTGCCTGCCTATGGAATGCGGGAGTGTTCAGTAAAGTGTGTCATCTTTGTCGTATTAGCATTGCGTAATACGAAACCGATTAACCAATCAACTAATTAACATTAACTTATATATATGCAATGTTTACTATGTGGTTTAAGTTAATTATCTAGACACAGT
>CALGJS010000092.1 GCA_937927835.1 uncultured Saprospiraceae bacterium
AAACGGCATAAAAAATGCTGATAAAGTAAATTAGATGGATTACTCCGCTAGTAAAGATTTTATTTTAGATATGTTAGAAAGGGACTTGTCACCCGATCTATACTATCATGGTTTGCACCACACACTCGACGTGCTGGCGACTGCAGAATCTTTATGCGTGGAAGAAAACATCAATGATTACGATACCGTTCTTTTAAAAACGGCTGCACTCTTTCATGATGCTGGCTTTTTACGAAACAACCTCAATCACGAAGCACTTGGATGTGATTTAGTAAGAGAACATTTACCAACCTTTGGATATTCTGAAAAAGCTATTGAGAAAATTTGTGGAATGATTACATCCACCAAAATTCCTCAGTCTCCAAAAAATAAGTTAGAAGAAATTATTTGTGATGCAGATCTAGATTATCTGGGTAGAGATGATTTCCAAAAAATAGGGGATACACTCTTCGAAGAATTAAAAGCCTACCATTATCTCAAAACTCGCGAGGAGTGGGATGCCATGCAAATAAATTTTCTAGAAAAACATACCTTCTTTACCGAAAGTAGTCGTGCTAAACGACAACCCAAAAAAGAAGCACATCTCGCTCAGCTTAAAAAGAGCATGCAAAAAACTTAGTACCACCATTAAATTCTCAAGTACATAAAACTTAAGGATACTCGATTCTTATTTTTCAAATGCAAAAGCAATTTCAATTTCAAGCGCAAAAGCCTGTCCGATGGCAGGCGGGCAAAATCTTCGAAAAGGGGGATATTGTTTTTAAGCAAAAACACAATTGAAGTATTTGAAGTTGCCATTGCTCTTGCTCTTGAACATTATAATAAAAAAAGCACTTACCCGATTTCCATCGAATAAGTGCTATCTGCTGTGAGAGAAGGACTCGAACCTTCACGAGGAGGTTAGCCATAGTACAGGTTAATATAGTGGTCAACCCTAGTTCTGCCGAAACAAAACTTATACTACGTTTATTCCTTGATCCTCACCCCCGAGACAAGGGGGCATGGCTGCCAACTTTCATCACCTCACAGTATTGAGACAATTAAGAGATAATCTTTTTTATCTCCTTTTGTTAATACAAATATAGGGCTAAAATGAATAATGATGCAAATTTATCAATAAAAAGAATTAAAAATTACAATATTTATAATTAATTAGAACTAAATCAATCATATCTTTAATTTAATACATTGAAAAACAGATTTAATTGAAAATTTCGCAATGAATAAATCCCTTTCAATCATCTTTTCTAATTCAAAGACCAAACAAAAGTGAATACCCGTCATTTTTCCTATAACCCCTCCAATCAAAAAGACAATTAACTTATAGAAGTTTTATAACAATAAAATTTTATTGCAATATGAGTAAAGGCATAATCCTTGATATAGAATGAGCACCACTACTCTAATAATAATATATGTCCTTCCTAATTAATTTTATACCGCCGGAATACCGAGAAAATCGAAAGCTGAGAACCAGTATTTTGTTGATTCTCTCTGTAAACGTCGGAATCCTTATATATGCCATAGTCATCGGCCTTCTTTTTTGGAAATTGGACTTTCAGTATGGTGTAAATTTAGCCTATGCTACTGTTGCAACCTCCTTACTATTTTTCGTCTTAACTCGTTTCAACAAATCTACCTTAATAAACGGTTGTTATTTTACATTTTGTAGTCTAGCTTTCTTTACCGCCATTTCTTTAGGTACTGGTGGAATCCATTCTCCTTATTTACCATGGTTTTTAACAGTTCCAGCAGCTATCTTTTTCTATATTGAAAAAAAATATGCGCTACCTTGGGTTTTTCTAACGGTTGGTTGTGTTGTAACTGTTGCGATGAGTAATATTCTAGGAATAACAGTTGCAGAACCACTTCCAGACATGGTCTTAGTAGTTTTAAGGATTATCAACTTTACCATCATGACCTACTTGTTAGTCCGGATCGTTCAGTCCTTTCGCTATAGCTATCGTTATGTAAATAAAAAATTGAGTAAAACAGTAGAAAAACTAGAAGAGACCAACGAAGATTTGCAGAACTTTGCTTACATCGCTTCTCACGATTTACAGACACCTCTAAAAAGTATTAATAGCACGATCAAGGCTATAAAAATGCATCATAAAGGCAAGAATTATGAGCCTGATATGGTGGAAGCTAAATGTCTAGAATTTATAGAAAACAATACTGGTAGACTCGCTAATCTAGTAGAAGAGATTCTAAATTATTCTCGGGCAGGTCAACACGTGCCAGATTTAGAAACAGTCAACCTGAACGAAATCATCGAAGAGGTTCGCCAACAAGTAGCGGCAACTGGTCAATATCCGAATTTTGTTATTAAATCTGAGACGCTTCCTACGGTCGTTACTGATCGTACCATGATTTTCCAAATATTTCAAAATATTGTCGAAAATGGTCTTAAATATAATGATAGCAAACATCCAGCGATCCTAATTGAAGTAGCGCCCGATATGAAGTTCGTTCATCTGACAATCACAGATAATGGAATTGGTATCAAAAAAGAAGACCAAGATAAAATCTTTGGAATGTTCAACAGAGTAGGTAAAACACAAAAATACAAAGGCACTGGAATTGGTCTAGCCATTTGTAAACGCATCCTCGATCAAAGTGGTGGAAATATATGGTTAACGTCTGCTCTTGGAGAAGGAAGCGTATTTCACGTAGAAATCCCCAAACAAAAACGAAAAAAGTTAGTATCCGATCCTAAAAAAAGCAGTACTAGGAACGAAATGGAGACAAAGAAGGTTAACTAAATAGCTTTAAGATTTACCTTAGAACATCTATACACTGCATCCAAAAAATCATTTTTCAATTCTCTGTAAAAAAAGAGGCTTAATTATTGCACTTTTTTATAGAAAAGAATACCTTTGTCCCGCTCAATTAGGGTAGGCCTAAAAATTAGGACTTCTTTATTTGAAAAGCCTCAATAGCTCAGTTGGTTAGAGCGGCGGACTGTTAATCCGTAGGTCCAAGGTTCAAGTCCTTGTTGAGGCGCACTACCTAAAACGGTATCACTTAGTTGTGGTACCGTTTTTTTTTATCTTTGTCAAAAAAAATCATGACACAAGGATATATTAAAACTACCCATCCTACTCCTGCAATCGCGGAGATTACTTTTTTTCATCCTAAGCATAATTCTCTTCCTGGTCATCTGCTAGCAGAACTAAAAGCAGCCATCGAATCCAGTGCTGCCGATGAGGCCACACAAGTCATCATCTTAAAAAGTGGAGGAGAACGAACATTTTGTGCTGGTGCTAGCTTTGATGAATTAATTGCTATCAATGATCCAGCTACAGGAAAAAAATTCTTCCAAGGTTTTGCTGGTGTGATCAATGCCTGCCGGAAATGTCCAAAAATCATAATTGGACGAGTACAAGGCAAAGCTGTTGGTGGTGGCGTAGGAATTGCCGCAGCAGTCGATTATTGTCTTGCGACCAAATATGCCGCTGTCAAACTTAGTGAACTAAATATTGGAATTGGACCTTTCGTTATCGGTCCAGCTGTAGAGAGAAAAATCGGTGGCTCCGCCTTTAGTCAACTCGCACTAAACGCCAATGTTTTTCAATCTCCTGAATGGGCAAAAAATAAAGGACTCTACGCAGAAGTACACGAATCTGCTGAAGCACTCGACCAAGCAACCATGGCACTCGCAGAATATCTAGTAAGTACCAATCCTGAAGCACAGCGAGAACTCAAAAAAATATTCTGGAAAGGAACAGATCATTGGGATGCATTGCTGGAAGAACGTGCTGCCATGAGCGGTCAACTGGTTTTATCCGACTATACCAAATCCGTCCTCAAACAATACCAATAGCTATGAAAATAACCAATGGAATTTTAGGGGTACTCTTTTTCACATTTGCGGCGCTACAACTCAATGATCTCGATCCATGGGTTTGGATTGGAATTTATGGGTCAATAGCTCTACTCTGCGGCTTAACCGCCATCGGTTATTATGTTCCAAAGATCCTTCTTGGATCAATTCTTTTTACCATGTTTGGAATAGGATGGTATCTTCCAGGTTTTATCAGTTGGTTACAAACGGGAATGGATTCGATCACCGGCTCCATGAAAGCAGAATCACCACATATAGAATTGGTTAGAGAGTTTTTAGGATTGGTGCTTGTGCTAGCGACTTTGATATGGCTCTACTGGTCGGGGAAAAAATACGCTAGAGATATTCCTAAAAATTAAAAAGATTTTTTGGGTCTTTAAAACCAGGACCTAACTAAAAGTTAGACAGCTAAAATAGCTGGATCAACTCCTCCATAGAAAAAATCACCTTTGCTCCAGCAGCGGACAATTTTTCTCCATCACTATCACCTGCATAACCATAAACAGACATTCCAGCAGCCAAGGCAGCTTTTACACCAGCAACACTATCCTCTATCACAACACAGTTTGCAGGTACGACATTCATACGGCTGGCGGCATGTAGATATAGGTCTGGAAGTGGTTTCCATTTTTTAATATCGTAGGCACTAAAAAGATGACCTTGATCAAAATGGTGAATTAGATTAGTTATTTCAAGATTGGAAATAATTTTATGGCGAGGACCATTAGAGCCGACACATTTGGGTAGCTTGAGTTGCTTTAATAATTGTTCAATATCAGGGATTGGTTGAAGGTCCGTTTGAAACCGTTCGTGGCACATCTGGCGATAACGACTTTCAAAGTCAGGTGGAATAGATTGGGTTATTTTATCTTTCAAAAAATCGATTGCGAATTCAATGGAGGTGCCAACAAAAAAATCGATCGACTCGCGAGTGGTCATTGGAAAACCGAGCTCTGTTGAAATTTCTGCAATGGCTCCACAAGAGATAGATTCGCTATCAACCAGTACGCCATCACAATCAAAAATAACTAGTTCGTAAGACATAAAAAAAGTTGAAATAGATATTAGTTATTAGTACAGCCGTTACTAAATTTTTATGTATTTTAAATTAGCTACTACAGATGCTTACTTTTCAATTTCAAACTTCAACTTCAAGCGCAAAAGCAAAAGCAAAAGCTGCTAAATAAGGAACAATGCTTTTTAAATGGAAATAATTCTACCACATAAGACTTGCTTACAAGATCGTAGAGAAGATAACTCGTCAAGAAAACACGATAGAAGTGTTTGATTTTGAAATTGAAATTGAAGTTGCGCTTGCACTTGAAAAAAATCACCTCATTCAGTATATAGAAATCTAGTGCCTTCCGCACTAAACGCTATTAGCAACTTGTTCTTTGATTTTTTCTAGTTCATCTTTCATGCGGACGACGATCCGTTGAATATCAGACGAGTTGGCTTTAGAACCAAGCGTATTAATTTCACGGCCCATTTCCTGAGAGATAAAACTAAGTTTTCGGCCCTTTTGCATTTGTGGCTTATCTAATTCTTCTAAAAAATACTTGCAATGTTGAGAAAGGCGCACCTTTTCTTCCGTCACATCAATCTTCTCCAAATAATAAAGAATTTCTTGTTCAAAACGGTTGGCGTCAATATTATCTTTACCAATATATTCGTCAATATTTTTTTGCATTCGAGCACGAATCACTTCTACTCGTTTTTTCTCAAAAGGATCAAGAATTTCCAAATCAGCCATTATACTCAATACTCGCTGACGACAATCTTTTTCCATTGCTGCTCCTTCATCGCTTCTAAACTCATTAAACTTGGCAACAGCTTCTTTTATCGTAGCATAAAGTGCTTCCCATTCTTCTTCACTCAAATCACCTCCTGCATTAGATACTACGTTAGGTAATCTTAGGATCGACTGCGCAAGATCTCCTGGCGGCATGTCTAGTTCACTCATGATTTCCGATAACTTCTTATGATATTTTTTAAAAAGGGCAGCATTCAGTCCATATTCACTATCTCCTTCTTCAGATTTAATATCAATATTCATATCAATCTTACCACGTTTGATACTATCGGTGAGATATTTTCGAATAATTTGCTCTTTCTCTTTATAATTTTGAGGAAGCTTCACGCGGAGGTCGGTAAATTTACTATTTAGTGAACGAACTTCGATGGTAATCGTTTTCTCTTCAAAACGAGCGGTAGCCCGGCCATAGCCAGTCATTGATAGTAACATTTATTTAAAATTGAAAACGAATTAAGAAATTAGAACGATACTCTGCAAGGATCGTTGTTTTTTTTGATTTACCCAAACGAAAGGCACCAAAAAGTACAAACTCGTTGATATTTACCATTTTTTATATTTGAAAAATACATAATAACTCAAAATAAATAGCTCTTTTCCTTTCAATTAACCAAGAAAAGTGCGAAGTTTGCAGAGTTTTTAAAAGTATTATTTTTATTTATAACTAATTCTAAACCAATAGAATAAATGAGGAAAGCGGATTTAGTTGCAGCCATCGCAGAAAAAACTGGCGTCCCCAAAGTAGATGTATTAGTTTCACTAGAAACTTTCTTTAAGGAAGTAAAATCTTCTCTTTCAGAAGGCGAGAATGTATATATCCGGGGATTTGGAAGTTTTATTGTAAAAAAACGAAAAGCCAAAGTCGGACGCCACATTAAAAAGAACATCTCTATCGAGATTCCAGCACATTTTATTCCTGCTTTTAAGCCGGCTAAAGTGTTTATGGAACAGGTTAAAGATAAAGTAGCCGATTTACCAACTGACAATAGTCACAAGGAAGTCTAAACGAATATAAAGTATGACCCGACTTCAAAGTATCGTAGTAGCAGGCACCATTCTATTATTTGCGGTCCTCTACTTTGGGTTTGATACTAAACCAAGTGAACGAGAAGGCATAGATGCAGCTCGAAAAAAGATTGCAGTAAAGACGGATATACAAGCTTTACTAGCAGAAGCACGAGAAGCTTTATCGCCAGATGAACTAACCTTCCTTGGCAGTATTCACCAAGTTTTAAATGCTACAGAAGCTGATTCTCTTAAAATTCCTATGTGGAAAGAGCTTTCTGGTGCTTGGTATAGTTATCAACGACCGGATTTAGCAGGGCATTATGCAGAGCTAATTGCAGGTGTTTTAAACACTGCTGACAGCTGGTCCATCGCCGGAACCACCTATGCAATTGGTGGTCAACGCCTCGAAAACGAAAAACATCGTATCTTTGCAACCGAACACGCCGCCGCAGCCTTTGAAAATGCTATTTCAATGGAGCCGGATAACGTCACCCACCGTACCAATTTAGCAGTTTGTTACGTTGATAATCCGCCTAAGGATAATCCAATGAAAGGGATACAGATGTTACTTAACTTGGATAAAAAGTATCCAGAAGCAATCGGTGTTCAAAATACCCTCGCACGTTTCGCGATCAAGACAAGTCAGTTTGAAAAAGCAGCTGCCAGATTAGAAAAAGTTCTAAAATTGGATGCTAATAATAAAAACGCTATTTGTCTAATTGCCAAAGCCTACGAAGGACTAGGACAAACTGCTAAAGCAATGACATTTAATGAGCGCTGTCAAGCAATCGTTAAATAATCAAACAAGGTTTTATTTTATATAATAAGTAGATGTTTAAATTTACTTTTATATAAATTTTTATATTTTTTTAATTTTTAAATCATAGTACTATGCCGTGTGGAAAAAAGCGGAAGCGTCATAAGATTGCGACGCATAAACGCAAAAAGAGACTTCGCAAGAATCGTCACAAGAAGAAGAAATAAATAATTAGTGTACTTCGGTACCTATCTTATTTATCAGACTGAGCCGCAAGCCGGTTCGAAATATATCCGATGACTATATCAGTGTGGCTAATTTTTTAGCTGCTATACTGATATAGTCGTTCGTGTATATTGACATTTAGGAAATTAGCATCTAGACAGTCAATTTTGACCTCCTGATACTTTCCGTCCTTTATGTTATTTTAATTTCAAGAATTGAGTAGATATAGTAGTTTAAAAAAATAAACTATTGCTAAAATTATTGCCTAAAACACCCACACCAAAATCCCAAAAAAAAGAACTTCCGATGACCAATTGGGTCATCAATGATACCAACTTTTCTACAGGCATTTTTTTTTCGGCAACTTGTTTTTCTACCCACTTCTACCCTCCTTAACCAATCTAAGACTGGTGTATCTGTACACCAAAAATAGGTGGTAAGGCCTTTGCGATCATGGAGATCGCTCATTCTATAAATGTGTATTGTGGAAAAAGAACTCATCATCAATTCAACGCCTGCCGAAGTTGAAATTGCTTTATTGGAAAATTCCAAACTGGTAGAAATTCATCACCAAAAGACAAATACCAATTTTTCTGTTGGCGATATCCTTTATGGACGTATCCGTAAGCTTATGCCTGGCCTAAACGCAGCCTTTGTTGATATTGGACATAAAAAAGATGCTTTTCTTCATTATACGGATTTAGGCCCACGTCTAAAGTCTTTATTAAAATATACCAAAGGAACGGCATCAGGTTCTATTAATACTTCTAGTCTTGATAATTTTGTTATTGATCCAGATATCAATAAAAACGGCAAAATCGATCAGGTTTTAAATAAAAAAGATACCATTCTGGTTCAGATATTAAAAGAACCAATCTCAACTAAAGGACCTCGACTAAGTTGTGAGATAACCATTCCTGGACGCTACATCGTATTATCTCCTTTTTCAGAAATAGTAGCCGTTTCTAAAAAAATATCTAGCTCAGATGAACGTGCGCGTCTACGGACTCTCGTAGAAAGTATTCGTCCAAAGAATTTTGGTATCATCGTTCGAACAGCAGCAGAAGGAAAAAAAGTAGCAGATCTACACGAGGAGTTATCCATGATGCTAGAGAAATGGAAGACTGTTCACGAACAATTACACAAGGCGACTCCTCCACAAAAATTACTTAGTGAACTGGACAAGACCACCAGTATCATGCGAGATATCTTAAGTGACTCTTTTAATCGCATTGTAGTAAATGATAAGGAACTCTATTCCAACGTAAGAAATTTTATGGCTTCGATCTCACCTGATCAAGTCAATATTGTAAAACATTATAAATCAGGTCGTCCAATTTTTGATGCACATGGCGTTACTCGTCAGATCAAATCTTCTTTTGGAAAAACAGCTACGATGAGTAGCGGTGCTTATCTGGTCATTGAGCATACAGAAGCGATGCACGTGATCGATGTCAACAGTGGACATAAAGTAACCAGCGGTAACCAAGCAGAAGCAGTCTTAAACGTAAATCTAGAATCTGCAGACGAAGTAGCACGACAGCTACGCTTAAGAGATATCGGAGGAATTATTATCGTTGACTTTATTGATATGCGCGTCGCAGAGCATCGAAAACAATTGCTAAATCGAATTCGAGACGCAATGAAAAAGGATCGAGCACAGCATACAATCTTGCCACTCAGCAAGTTTGGTTTGCTACAAATCACGAGACAACGCGTACGTCCAGAGGTAAATATTAGCACCGCAGAACAATGTCCTTCTTGTAATGGCACTGGAAAAATTAATCCTTCTATTCTATTGACGGATAATATCGAAAGAGATTTAGATTTTATTATTCAGTCTAGACCTAAATCGAAATTATATTTACACGCGCATCCATACATATACGCGTACTTGACCAAAGGAATCCGTAGCATTCAAGTTAACTGGTATCTAAAACACTTTAACTGGATAAGAATTAAACCTAATTCTGATTTCCAACTAATGGAATATAAGTTTTATGATTCGAATGAGGATGAGATTCGTTTAAACTAAAAAAGAGAGCAGCTGAAAATATCAGTTGCTCTTTTTTTTATAATTATATGAAGGACTATCACAAAGGGAAGTCTTCTATTATCTATTGTTGTATAACGTTTTCACTCTATTGGTATATTCAAATCCACAATAAATTTATTTTCAGGGTGTTCTCTAAAATCATTGTAGTAAATTTCGTACGGATTTTCGTCACTCTTTTTATATCCATTTTCGTTCATCCAAATAAAAAGGCTTGTCCAAGATTTTTCAAATTCATTAGGCGTGATTTCAAAACGACCAACAATGCATTTCCCCTTATTTATCTTCAACTTATTAATTTCACCTTCCGTATCAAAAGGTTCATCCGTTGTTGAATGCTCTTGAAAATGAAGAGTTATCACTAAAACCATATCTATGTGCAATTTCTGTTGCCGTTTTACTTGTATGTAATAAGTCTAAAGCTGATTTTTCAATTCTTTGTCTCGATACATATTCGTTTAGAGTTTCCCCAGTTATGAATTTGAAAATACGATGAAAGTGATAAGGAGAATAAAGCGCCTTTTTGGATAGGATTCTTAGTGACAAGTCTGATTCCAAGTTTTTGTCAATATATTCAAAAACTCGATTTATTCTATTTTTATAACCGATCTGTATTTCTTTATCTGCCATTTTTATATTTCAAATGCGGTAAAACTAAGTTTTTTAATATGGACAACCACAGTCTCCTGCTCGGCAAGCAGCAAAGCTAAGTAGTACAAAAAGGAAAAGTATCAATTGATAATTGTCTTTTATTTTTTTCATTTTAGAATAATTTAGATTCCCAAAATAACTATTTTAATTTTATTTTTTAGTTTCCTTATCTTCGTGTCATGGCATCACAGCTTCCAAATATACTCATTGCTCCTCTCAACTGGGGTCTTGGTCACGCAACCCGCTGTATGCCATTGATAAATGCACTACTCGATCGCGGTATAAAACCTATTTTGGCTTCCGACGGTGCAGCCCTTGCCCTCCTCTGCAAAGAGTATCCAAATTTGACGGCAGTCGAGTTGCCAGCCTACAATATAAAATACTACGGAAATAATATGATGCTCACGATGGGCAGTCAATTACCAAAGATTGCTAGTGCCATATTTTCTGAACAAAGAGCGATAAAAAAAATAGTAGAAATCCATCAAATCGATATCCTTATCTCTGATAATCGTTATGGTCTTTTCCACGCTGATTGTCGAAGTATATTTATGACACATCAATTAAATATAAAGATTCCAAATTCTATTTTAGAAAATATCGTAGCCAGTTTTAATCATCGGTTAATTCAACGTTTTAACGAATGTTGGGTACCTGACTATGGCATAGCGCCGCGACTTGCTGGAACGTTATCAGAAGATCCAGGATTGCCTATCGTCAAATATACGGGACCACTTTCAAGAATGAAAAAGGCGACCTTGCCGATAGCATATAAAATAGTTATTGTCCTTTCTGGACCAGAGCCACAGAGAACCAACTTAGAAAAAATCTTGATAGATCAATTGGTAGATTATCCAGATAAGGTATGTTTTGTTAGAGGAGTCGTCAGCGATGCTACTCCACCAATTATTGACAATAAAAACATTACTATTCTTAATTACTTGACCGCAGTCAAATTAAATCAGGTGCTCAACTCAAGTGAGATAGTTGTTTGCCGATCTGGATATAGTAGTTTAATGGATTTGGTAAAATTAAATAAGCGGGCGATTTTAATACCGACGCCTGGACAGACGGAGCAAGAATATTTAGCGGATTATTTATCCAAGACAGGAGGGTTTATCATGGCAACTCAAAAAGATTTTAATCTTAAAAATAGTTTGGTAGCTTTAGAAAAAGCCACCACCTCGGTCTGGCCGAAACGAGATGAATTGACAACAGTTTTAGATACTTTATTAAATGAATTTTCTAGGTAAGTTGTATTTTTTCAGATGCTATTTTCGATTAAACTTATTCATTGTGTGTGACATTCCAATCGTTCCAAAAGCTTCAACGGTATCCGCAGCAAAGCTCAATACTTCGGGAATTTCTACTGCCTCTTTATCAGACCATTTGCCAAGTACAAAATCTACTTGTCGTCCTTTAGAAAAATTACTTCCTATTCCGATTCGCAGACGAGGATATTTACTCGTCCCAAGTACTCTTTCAATATCTTTTAAACCATTATGACCACCATGAGAGCCTTTACTTTTCAGGCGTTGGGCACCAAAATCAAGGTTCATATCATCGACAAGGATTAATAGATTCTCCGGTTTAATCTTTTGGTCCTGCATCCAATAATTAACCGCTTTACCACTAAGGTTCATAAAGGTAGAAGGTTTAAGAAGGACAAAGGTTCTTCCTTTGTGTTTGAATTCTGCCACATCTCCATGTGTCTTATGAGAAAACTTCACATCATAGCGGCGTGCTAACGTATCGACAACGTCAAAACCTATATTATGTCGGGTACCATCGTATTCTGCGCCCATATTGCCAAGGCCGGTAATCAAATATCTCATTGGATCAGGTTCAATTTCAGGAGTAGAAAAATAAGCTTTAATGCGTGCAAAAATATTCATAAATAGGAAGAGATGTTGGTTAAACAACGAATATCGGTAAATATCGGCTTTGATTTTAATAATTCGTATTATCTTGGTGTTGGAAGTATAATGATTTAATGAAAAATTAATAATGATACTTCTAACGTGTTAGACGTAGTAATCTACTAAACATTTTTATATCAAACATTATGGAGTCTACTGATAAAACGCCAAAATGGTTAAGGCGGTTGCAAAAAGAGAGTTGGAATTTGGAATTACTAATTTCAGGTTTTTCTATCTTTCTATTGTTTCAAGGTAAAGAAATGATTGAAACATTACTGAATCAGCTCAATGTCCATTATGGAGATGGATCGCTTCGATTCATTATGATAATTCTGTTTCTGATTATTTTCCTAGGGTGTAATATTCTAATTTTCAATTTAATTGTACATATTCTTTTACGAGGTTTTTGGATTGGTGCGATTGGATTGAGTTCGGTGCGCAATAAACGAGATTTCTCAACTTTACATTACACCGAAAAATTTACCAATCGTCTTAATGAAAAAGTTCCTTCTTTAGAAAAATTAATTGTTCGGTTGGATAATTTTTGTAGTACCATCTTTGCCTTTACGTTTTTGATTGTTTTAATGTTGATCTCTTTTTTTTCGGTACTTATAGCTCTAGCTTTATTCTTAGGTTTTATCGAAAAAACAGGAACTTGGATTTTCCCAAATAACGCTGAGATCATTAATATATTTAACGTAATAATCGCACTCATTTTTTGTTTTACTGGACTATTTTATTTTTTAGATACACTGACCTTAGGAGGAATAAAAAAGATCAAATGGCTACAAAGGCTTTACTATCCAATCTATCGATTTTTTAACTTTATTAGTTTATCCTCCATTTATAATTCTCTTTATTATCATTTACTCATTCGATTCCCCAAGCGTTATTTAATCTTGGCCATCATATTTTATGTCGGTCTGTTTTTTCTAGGTCCGTTTTTTAGCTATAACCTCTATCGTTTCTATCCTGATAATGAAACTAATAGTGAATTATTTACGAATACCTATGATGATGAGCGTTCTCCCGATGAACAGATTAGTTATGCAAGTATTTCCAGTCTAATCATTAAAGATCAATTTTTACCTGTATTTATTCGTTATAATAACAGAGATAATGAAGTACTTTTAAAAAATTGCCAAGACTACGAACCAAGTAAGAAAAGTAATCTTATTTCAGGTATTCAAATTTCTAAAAATGGATTCCAAATAACAGACCCTAGTGTTCCAGAAGCGGATCCTGAAAAGTTATTAAATTGTTTACAGCAACATTATAAAATATACCTAAACGATTCTTTATTTAATCAAACTGATTTTTACTTTTTTAAACAAAACGGAGAAATTGAAGAAAAAGGATTAAGAACCATACTAGATATCGAGCATTTACCGCGTGGTAAAAATTTATTAAAAATCACCCACATGGTACTCGACACAGCCGAAATATCTATCGAAGAACCTTACGCTATTATTCCTTTTTGGAAAGAATAATAATTAATACCAGGGGATGGAAATAAATTTATAAATCATGATGAAAGGCGATGTTCCTTCTAAAAAAAAGATACCCTTTAAAATCGATGTTCCATTTCGGGATTATCTAAAAAAGAATGGTCGCGTAATTGATTTACCGCTACAATACAGCGATCTGCTACGCTATACTGAATCAACCTCCTTACTCGACGCAGAAGGCAACGACACGCTATGGGAAACAGTTTATTACACGCATCAAGATCAAGCAGAAATTGAAAAAGCCCTGACTCGAATCTATGCTTTGCTAAAAACCGATGGAAATACCAAAGTACTTGAACACCTAAAAGTCGCAAGAATTGATTTCTGTACTTTCGGAAATACACAACCTTTTCGAGTTCGTATCATCAATCGCCTCAACGATAATTACGACCACTTCTACGTAAAAAAAGCCGATGCTTCTCGTGTCTATGGCCTTGAATTAGAACATATCCTAGCACCTGAATATATTCTTTATCTCGTGGATGGCAATACGCTCATTGAAGAACATGTCGCAGGAATTCCCGGAGACACTTTCATGCAAAATGGACTACAGGATACAGAATTTAATCAGATTAGAATCGCGAAGGAGTTTGTAAAATTCAACGAACGTTGCTTTGTTCGTCTACTCGGCGATATGCGTGCTTATAATTATGTAGTCGATGTAACACCGGATATTGAAGGTTCTCAATTTAGAATTCGTGCGATAGATTTTGATCAACAATCTTATGAAGGCCGTAAGAGCTTTTATCTTCCACAATACTTTAAGGAAAACAATCCTATTATCTTTCTTGGCATTCAGCATATGAAACCAGAAACCGTCAAGCAATATCAACTGGAAGAACGCAGTCTGATTGCTACCCGAGCCAAATCTCATCGAACACGACTAGACAAATTATTCAGTATCATGGTCAAGGATAAACTTTCTGACAATGAAAAAGTTACTTTACTAAAAGAAGAGTTAGCTTACCATCACAAAACAAAAGATTTTGATGCTTGTAAAAACATGGGAGAAATTGTTTTGACAAATGTTAACTTAGTGCTTAAAAAAGAATTTAAACAGAGTATTTTAGCAGAAGGATAATTGAACACTTGCTAAAGTTAAAAATCAAAAATAGATTTTGAAAATAATACAAATCACAGATCTACATCTTGACCGAAAAGGTAAGACGCCTTATGATATTGATGTTAGAAAAAACTTCACGGATATCATGCGTGAAGTACGAAGCGAGCAGCCTGACCACTTGGTAATTTCTGGTGATTTATGTTTTGACAAGGGTGAAAAGAAAATCTACGAATGGATTCGAAATATTTTGGATTTACAAGATTTCTCCTATAGCTTAATTGCTGGTAATCACGATGATCCAATCTTGATGGCAGAGATTTTTGGTTTAGAACATTTGCTAACGGATGATGAAATATTCTTTGCTAAGAAAATCGGTAAATCTACCTGTCTTTTCCTAGATACTGCTAAAGGCTATCATTCCGAAAATCAACTCAAGTGGTTACGTCGACAACTACACAACCACAAACGAGAACTGATCATTTTCATGCATCATCCTCCTTTTAAAGTTGGAATGCCTTTTATGGATAAAAAACATGGACATAAAGACATGAAAACCATCACAGGCTTGCTAAGCAAATACGCCAATAATATCACCGTTTTTTGTGGACATTACCATATCGAAAAAACCATTCGGTACAAAAATATTTTATTACAAATCACTCCTTCTTGTTTTTATCAACTAGATCAGAATGCAACAGAATTTAAGGTAGATCATCACCGAATTGCGATGCGAATTATTCAGCCTAAGACGCGTCGAATTGCTACGACTGTAAGGTACTTTGAGGGAAACAAACTACCGGTCAAATAAAAATTGACAAAAAAAATGCTTCCTCTCAATATCGAAGGAAGCATTTTTTTTGATAATCCATCTTAATGATTATGCCCATCATGTGATCCATGGTCGTGTCCATCATGCGCACCGTGATCATGTGGTTGAGCAGCTTTGGTTTCGTTAACCGTATAATCCATCTTACAAGCAGGACATTTGCCAGGCTTATCACTTCCACTACCTACACATTTCATAGGACAAGTATACGCTGAGGTATATTCCTTGGCAGAAGTATCAGTTTGTTTAACAACTTTAGGACTAGAGGTACAAGCAGTAAACTGAACGCCTAAAAACAATAGTGAACCACAGAAAAAAAGCTGGAGAAAAAATTTCATAATTATTATTTTAAAAGGTTAAATATAGAAGTTGTTTGAAACAACTTCGTAACGAAGTTAACTAAAACTTCATTTACTATCGTGGTTTTCTAGGCCCTTTTTTATCCAATAATAAAATATTTACGGATCTTTTTAAAAACAAATCGAAGTGTTGTTCTTGTTCTGGTTTTAATATTTTTTTTACTGCTAGAAAGTGATCACGGGTCACCTCTACTTTTTCTTTTGCAATAGTTTGAAAACGCAACATCAAACTATCTTTCTCTGAAGGATTCGAATTTTGAAAAACATCATAAAAATAAGGCTTTAAGATCGTTCCACTCTCGGTATTTAATTTTTCAATCGCCTCACGATGTATTTTTGTTAACGCTATAAACTCATCAG
>CALGJS010000093.1 GCA_937927835.1 uncultured Saprospiraceae bacterium
TGCTAAAACGCAAAAAACCTGTTCCGGAATATATCCAGAACAGGTTTTTTATTTAAAAAAAATTAAGGTGAGTTAGGACCAATTTTACCCCCCAATAAAGTGGTCCCACTCACCCATTAGCACCATTGCTGGTACTAAAGATCTTTGTATTTTTTCCTTATATCATTACCAGTACTAATCATCACATTGCACTCAGGGGGAATTCTGGAGGGAGGAACTTCTACAAAAGATCTATTCTTCAATATTTTTATAAGAATTTAAAAAAGTGAGCGATGGGACCAACTTTACCCCCCAATAAACTGGTCCCACTCACCTTTTAAGATCACAAGTGACCCTAATTCTTAATTATCTTACTCAGCTCTTTAGCCGACGATATTATTTTTTTATTTGAAATATAGGAACGATGGGAAAGCATTTTGTTTTCTCTATAGTTCGTTATTTCCTTTATTATAATTTCAATAACCATGCCATTAGGCAAAGTCCATTTGATTTGTTTTATTCTCTGTAGTGATACCCATCATGGTATCTCCAGAACGCTTTTTTTCTACTAAACCAGCATAAGCTTTCTTATATTCGTTATAGTCTGCGTAATCATTATACGGAAGCATCGTGCCACCATTTAATTTAATCATGATTCGAAAATATAATTGCTCTTCTTTATAAAAGAAACGCGTAATCAAATCATCAATTTTCTGGTTTAAAGTTTCAAAATTATTCATGGTGTATTTTTTTCTTATTAAAGTTAAGTTATCGTTGTATGGTTATGGTATTTGCAATAGGTGTGCCAAGTCTTATTTTTGATTGTTTTTAAAAAAAAGAATGATGACAAGTTTTCCTGTATAGGAAGATATAACCTGCCCATATTTCCGCTTATCACCGCCTTTTAAGGGTAAACTGTGTCATTATGGCACAAAATAACCAATGGTACAGCCTTTGACTACTATATTATAGTGTGCAACAGTATTCTGGTATAGGAATATCTATTCTATTCAAATACTCAGATTATTCACTATTTTTTAAGATTGCTACTCAGAAGAGTGTGTATGATCTAAACGAATCGTTATTTTAAAAACCTTCTAAATAAAATTACTATGACAAAAGGTAAAATTTCCGTACAAACGGAAAATATCTTTCCAATCATTAAAAAATTCCTCTACTCCGATCAAGAGATTTTCTTACGAGAGCTGATCGCCAACGCGGTGGATGCAACTTCTAAGCTTAAAACCATGGCTGGTAGAGATGAGGTCAAAGGGGAAATCGGTGATACGACCATCGAAATTATCCTAGATAAGCCAGCTAAGACCATTACCATCCGTGATAAAGGGATCGGAATGAACGAATCAGAGGTAGAAAAATACTTGAACCAAGTAGCTTTTTCGAGTGCGGAAGATTTTATTAAAAAATATAAAGACGAAGCGAGTATCATCGGACACTTCGGATTAGGATTTTATTCTGCTTTTATGGTAGCAGATAAAGTAGAGGTAGTCACCAAGTCTTACAAAAAGAGCAGCGCCGTACGATGGATCTGTGATGGTGATCCTGAATACCAAATCGAAAAGGCAGAAACGAAACCACGTGGTACGGATGTAATCCTACACGTTAGCGATGATGCGACGGAATTTTTGGAAGAGGGCCGAATCGAGACGCTATTAAATAAGTATTGTAAGTTTTTACCGATAGAAATTAAGTTCGGTACAAAAACAGAAACTTCTTTTGAAGGAGAAGGCGAAGATCAAAAAGAGATCAAAACAGAAGTTGACAATATCGTCAATAATCCTAATCCAGCATGGAAGAAAAGTCCTCGTAGTTTAAAAGACGAAGATTATAAGTCTTTCTATAATGAATTATATCCTTATAGTAAGCCACCACTCTTTTGGATTCACTTGAATATTGATTTCCCATTCAACTTAACAGGTATTTTATATTTCCCGAAATTGAATAATAATTTCGAGGTTTCTAAAAATAAAATCCACCTTTATTCTAACCAAGTATTCGTTACGGATGAAGTAAAGGAAATCGTACCTGAATTTTTGACGATGCTACACGGAGTAATTGATTCTCCAGATATTCCGTTGAACGTTTCTCGTAGTTATTTACAAAGTGATTCTAATGTGAAAAAAATCACTGGATATATCACTAAAAAGGTAGCGGAAAAATTAGCGAAGCTATTTAAGAAAGATCGTCAAGATTTTGAAAGCAAATGGTCTGACCTCGGTATCTTCGTTAAATACGGAATGATCTCCGAAGAGAAATTCTACGATAAGGCAGAAAAATTTGTTTTGCTAGAAACAGTGGATGGCGAATTTTCTACCATTGAAGAATATAAAGAAAAGATCAAAGCAACACAGACCGATAAGCACGGAAAGATCATCATGATCTACACCAATAATCCTACGGAACACGATAGCTTTATCCAATCAGCAAAGAATCGTAATTACCAGATCTTGAAATTTGATACGGTCATTGACAACCACTTTATGCAGCAACTAGAACAGAAGCTGGGTGACGTGACTTTCGTTCGAGTTGATTCAGACATCGTTGACAACTTGGTACAGACGGATGAAGTGAAAGAATCGGTCCTAAGCGAAAAGGCACAGGAAAAGATCAAGGAGTTGTTTACAGCAGAAGTTGGAACATCAGGTGGAAGTGTCGAAACAAAGGCGATGTCTCCAGAAGATTTACCGGTGGTGATTACGCGTCCTGAGTTTATGCGTCGTATGATGGAGATGCAGAAAATGCAAGGAATGGATACGGGTGCTTTCCCTGAGACGTATAATGTAGTCGTCAATACCAACCACGACTTGATTGCGAATAAATTAGTCGGCATGAAAAAGACGGAAAAGAAAACGGCTTTTGTGAAACACCTTTATAACTTAGCGTTATTGAATCAAGGGATGTTGAAAGGTGCGGACTTGACGAAGTTTATTAATAGTAGTATTGACTTTTTGAAGTAGATTTTTTTGCTATTTGCCGCTTGCTTTTGGCTATTTGCTTTCCTTCTATCGTGTTTGTTTTAGCGATGATTGAGGTGATCTTCAAAAGTATAGTTTCTACA
>CALGJS010000094.1 GCA_937927835.1 uncultured Saprospiraceae bacterium
TTGTTGCTAATTCAAGCGGAGATAATTTTCAGGGAACCGTAACCTTAAATCTAGTTGGAGGAGGAGCTTTAACTTGTTTATATGATGCAGCTGGGGATCTAACTATGGCTTTGCCAGTAGATCTTGTAGATTTCAAAGCAACTCAAACCAATCAAACTGTTCAATTAGACTGGCAAACTGCCAGTGAATTCAATAATGAAGGTTTTGAGATTCAAAGAAGTGTGGATGGGGAGCGTTGGAGTGTACTAGAATTTATGGCGGGTAAAGGAACTACTCAAGATTTAAATAGCTACCAATGTTTTGATAAGTATCCAACTAATGGTGTGAATTATTATCGTCTTAAGCAAATTGATTTTGATGGTCAATTTGAATATAGTGATATCAAGACGGTAACGGTTACTTCTGAGAAGCCTGTTACGATTCGACCATCCGTGGTACAGCATGAGATTCAAGTTAGTTTGAATTCAGACCTTCAAGATAATGCGAATTATCGGGTTTTGAACTATGCTGGACAAGAAATGCAAGCAGGTCTTTTACAAGCTGGAGCCAGTAATATTCAGGTGGATGGATTGAGTAGTGGTATGTACTTATTGCAAGTAAATAGCAGAGGTGTGAATACAGTTCTAAAATTTGTTAAGTTGTAATTGAATTTGGGAGGTGTTCATTTAGCGGTGTTAAAACAATTAACTTGTAAGATTATATTTTTATAATTTAATGTTAATCAGTTAAATGGTTAATCAGTCCCGTCTTACGCAATGGTTACAAGACAGTTACAAGACAAAGGTTATACACTTTATGGGACACTCCCGATTTTTGAATAGAATTTTAAAAGGTGCTTCGATGTTTCTCATCGGAGGACCTTTTTTCTTTTTTGCTGTTGCTAATTTTTCTTTTTGTTTGGTAGACAACAGGTTTGTTCTGATTTGTAATACACGTTGGTGCGTCACTTCAGTTCTCTTTCCATTCTTTTTTTAAACTTTCGACTCTTGTTGTTATTACTATTTCCAACTTCTGTATATTGTTGCTCTAAGGTTTTACCATTAGCGGCAGCTTCCAAATCTGCTCGTATCAGTTGTAGATATTTAGATTCTGTTGAAAATTTATTATTAGCCCAGAATTTTTTATCATAATAAACTTGGGTCTTAAAAATGTCTTCTTTTAGATTGATATTCGTTCTTACCTTGTATTTTTCTTCAGATTTTAAGGCGAATTTAGTCACTGTGAATTCATGGACCATTCCAATATTATCAATGGTGGTTTCTTTTAAGGCGGCTATAGATAAGATTGATTGGGCTTTTCTGGTTGCCCAGAATTGTCGTTCAAAGTACTTAGAAGCATCTTCTTTCTTTCTTCGTGGTGATAAATCTACGACTTCCGCTTTTGCCTCTTTCCGGATATCTCTGTCAAAATATCTACCCACGAGTACATTCCCAATTTTTTTCCCTTTTCGTTTTGGCATCCATCTTCGGCGATGATAAAACTGATATAACTTGCCTTTGTATTTTCGGTATTGATACGAGGTTCCTAATTTTCGATTTCCACCATAATCAATCCGATAGATTTCATCATTTTCAAAACTGATGTAAAAAATATAGGGCTTAACGGTGATGATATAGATATTTTCACCATTGTAAACCGAAGTTTCCATCGTAGCTAAATTTTTCTGAGCATCTTTCAATATCTCTTTGATTCCACCATTTTTTATTAGGTCTTTTTTGTACATACCAGTTAAGAGTGGATTGTTTCGTTCTAATACTTCAATCTGCCGGAAATCCTCACTTGCCCTTAACTGAACGATTTCGATGGCCATATCATGTTCACTATGCTTATGATACCCTTTGTGTGACACTCGAATCATTGCCTCGGTTAGGTAGGCAAATTTGCTATCCTCAATCGCTGCCTTTCTATAAAACCCTTCTACCAAAAAATCCTCTGTCCAAAAATTCTCTTCTATCTTATTAACTGCATCTGAAAGAATTTTTTCTGGGGAACGTACAATTGCTTCTGTCAAATCGAACGTAGCTGCATCCAATAAAAATTCTTTCTTTTTATTGATCTGTATATCCTTGATCGACATTTCAAGGTTAGTATAACCCATGACAGAAATGACTAAGGTTTTGTCCATCTCTGCCTCCGGAATGGTGAGCGTAAATACGCCATCAAAATCAGAAACGGCTACGGTTGGACTTCCTTCAATTCCAATGTGCGCAAATGGTAAACCTTCTTTTGTTTTCTTGTCTTTGGCAACACCTTCAATTTTATACTGAGCGAAAATGGAGGTACTGAATAATAAGATAACAAAAAGGAAAATGGATTGCTTTATTTTCATAATATAAAGTTTTGATAATTCTTTTCACTAAATTATGGAATTGGGATTAAATAAATTGAACAAACAGGCAAAATATTCTTGCATCAATCAAGGCACCAAAATGGCACTGCCAGACTGTGTCAGAAGGCAGGGTTATGCCGGGCATAATAACCATTCTTAGCTAATAGAAAGTAGTTCTCAGTTATTAATTTGATTCCAAATTTCAATTACTTATTACAATAGTAAACATTTTTTCCAGCCAGCTTCAAATTTAACAATTAATTTTTTTAAGTAGTTCAACTTCTGTTTCTACGATATTTTTGGTTTGATTGATCTAATAATGGTTTAAAACTATAAATAGAAAAGCGATATTGTACTCTTAGATACAATATCGCTTTTTTAAGATTATTCTTTTTGTTCAAAAGAATCTCCTATCGCCAGATTCTAATATATTCAATTTCATAATCAGCTGGTAGATCCGCTTCTTCAGGTATTCCAAGCCAAGGAAAGGTTTCTGAGTCGAACCAAATCTTATAAGGAACGTCCGTGATCCATCTATCATTATCTGCGCCATTATTTGTAACTAAATCCTTAGAAATAAATCCATCAGGATGTAATTCACCATTCACGTAAACTTTAATATGGTCTGCTGTCCATTCGTAACCATAAACATTAAAACCATCCGCTGTATTATGGTCTACCTGAAGATTATCGGAGTAGGTGGGTCCGCTGAAATCTCTAAAATAGTAAGGATTATCTTGATCCCAACTGATCATATTAAGTTTTAATCTTTTTCTCCAGCTGTCACTTGATCGGTGTCCACCAAACATTTCAAACATATCTAGTTCTGAAGGTGTTTCGTTACCTTGTTGTGTAGTAGTCCAAAAGGAACTAGTGATTGGAGCGTTAGCAGATTTACATTTTATTTCCATGTATCCATATTGAAAATGTCTTTTTCCAATAACGGCGGCAGTGGTTATATTTTCGAAGGCTTCTCCTGTGGTGGGGTGGGTAGTTGGAGAGAAAGGATAGTCTGGTTCCCATCGAGTTTCTATTTTTAGTTTTCCATCTTCCAATCTGACGTTATTTGTTGAAAATTGAGAAGGGGGACGTCCCACGAAATTAGATCTATATTCACCATCTTTTCCCTGAATATGCCACTTTCGTTCATTGAGAGAGGTATCTTCAAATTCATCACTAAGGACTTCATTATACACCCAATCACCAGTATTATCAGGATCTGATAATGGTAAAAATTTTGGGACTTCGGGCTCCATAGGTTCAACGACTTCTTTATCTTTACAAGAGATTGATAAGAGTATGGCCACTATCGCTAGGCCAATAAATTTCATATTCTTTTTTATTAACAACATAATGATTTATAATTTTTATTTTAAGTACAAAATAAAAAAAAAATGACAGGAGTAACTGGTTAATATTATCTAATCATTACTATATTTTATCAATTTGAATCGAGTAATATTTTCCTGAAGGTTTTGTATTTAATTGATAATCAATTGTTTATGTTTTTTGTAAATAATTTGGATCAGTAATCTTTAAAAAAACCACCTGCATATTTATAATGTACAGAAGGAGCACTTTCTCTTTTTAAAATTTTATTGGCTTTTGTTATAATTTCAGGGTGTTCGGCCGCAATATCCTTATGCTCAAATTGATCTTTTTCGAGATCGTATAATTCAGTTTTATAACTATCGCCATAGCGAATTGCTTTCCATTTACCCATTCGTGTTGCCTGTCTAAAACCATTAGCGTTTGCGTTATTATGAATTTCCCAGTACAAAAAATCATGTTTAGTTTGTTCCTTTCCAAGCAATTCGGGAAGGAAAGAGATACCATCGGTTTGAGTTGGAATTTTTGTTTTAGCTACCTCTGCAAAAGTTGGCATTAAATCATAAAAAGTGGAAGGGTGATCGGTTTCACCAGCTTGAATCCTGTCTTTCCAATAAATAATACATGGTACTCTGATTCCTCCTTCATACAAATCTCTTTTATAACCTTTTAGTCCACCAGATGATTTAAAAAATTGATAACTATGTTTTAAATGTTTTTTAAAACGATGTGATCCCGACCAAGGACCATTGTCACTGGTAAAAACGATTAAAGTATTTTCTAGTTCACCTCTTTTTTCGAGTGCCTCATACAGGCGTTTTACTTGTTGATCGAATAGGGTAATTCGAGAAGCATATTCTCTGTCATATTCCGGAAAATCATTGTTTTGGTATAAATCATTTTTGCGAACCTCGTATTCGTTGGCATGTGGAACACGATAAGATAGGTAAAGGAAAAACGGTTTGTTGTTCTCTTTTTGCTCCAAATAGTCTAATGCTAAATTGGTTCTAAATTCATCCAAACATTTGTATTTGGTGAAATCGTAAAAGATGCTATCTTGTTTTCCATTCACCCAATGTACTCGCTCATCATATTCGGTTTTACTACCTTTATCTGACCATTGTTCTTGGACTGCATAATCAAAACCTCGATGGTAGGCCCAAGTAGAAAGGTCGTCTGAGTTATCTAAATGCCACTTACCGATCATCGCTGTTTGGTAGCCTGCTCCTTGCAACATTTCGCCGATCGTTATTTCTGATTTATTGAGTGACATTCGTGATAATTTTCCATTAACAAAACCTTTATTACCTCTAATGGTGCTATGCCCTGCATGTTTACCAGTCATCAATATGGCACGACTTGGTGAACAAACCCCGGTCCCTGCATAGAAATCTGTAAATCTTAATCCTTTATTAGCAAGTTCATCTAGAAAAGGCGTTTTGATCACAGTTTGTCCGTAGCATCCTAATTCACCATAGCCCATATCATCTGCGAGTAAAAAAATGATGTTTGGTTTTGTGAGGGTTTTTGTAGATAACGATGTTGATTCTCCAACAGGGCTGCTTTTACAGCTAATGCCTATGAGGAAAAGAAGGACAAAGTTAAGTGTCAACAGCTTAATAGTAAAAAAAGAATTATTAATTGTTTGAGAAAAAGAGACCATGTGCAGGATATTAGGTTTAAAAAAAAATATCCTAACTACAAAATACTAAGTAGTTAGGATATCAAGAAAAAACAGGTGGAAAGATTTTAGACTATATTTTAAAAATAAAAAAGTCCTTATATCTATCTCTTACTACTACTTAGCCTTTCTTTGCTTTCGCTGCTTTCAATTCTTTTCTATATGA